>NZ_JBBEUE010000003.1:0-261381 GCF_037402435.1 Acinetobacter sp. NS-4
CTATTATCTAAACATTTTGAGTGTCAACATAACTGGCTTTTATCAGAATTTATTAAATGTTCAGTTTCCCAGTTCATTGATGAAATTTCTTCAGAAATAACAGGATATGAATTTATGTTACCTAAAAGAAATTGATTAAAAGACTGATTTGTTTTTTAGTTTAGCTATATATTATTGAAAGGATTTTAGTAAATAACTATGAATATCAACTCATTCTCCCCAATCCCTGAAGATGATGAAGAACTGCATCTTCCTGAACTGGTTTATTGGGCCTCTTTAGGCGACATCGACCAAGTCGAGCAGGCCTTACAGGAAGGTCTAGACGTCAATTCTGCCGATGAAGAAGGCTATAGCGCTTTACACGCGGCGGCTGAAAATGATCATTTAGAAGTCGTGAAACTATTGATCAGTAAAGGTGCAGATATTAATCATCGCAGTACCTATACGGCATTAGAACTTGCTGAAATGGCAGGAAATAAAGACGTTGCAGCTTATCTCAAAAGCTTAAAAGGCATAGCTTAAATCACTTTAATAAAAAAGAAGCCCCATCATCCTGATAGGGCTTCTTTGTATGCGTTGCTTAGATAGAACAGTTGTTCTACCTAACTTCCTGATGCTCAAACCTTATTATTGTTGTTTTCTGTTTGGGAAACGTCCTGTCTCCTGATGAATTTAGAATAAGAAATTTATCTTGAAGGAGATAGAAGCCAATAGAACCATTTTATGTACGTTATGTCTTACACAACTCCCACCAGACCAATCGAAATGAAAGTTTGTTACCAATAAAAAATAGTGATTTTCAATATTTTATTTAGAATAAAAGTGCTGAGCTATTTGAATAGCAAAGGATAATAAGGATGAAAATATTCCGACACTGTATGCTGACCACAACTATATTAATCAGTACATCGAGTTTAACCGCGTGTAATGCACAGACTGACTCTTCAAAAAATTTAGAATCTAAACAAGCCACTGAAACTTCATCTTCTACAGCCGTTTCAAGTTCAGTTAATCAAACTTATAAACTGGCGACCATGACCCAGTTTAATGAACCTTGGGCTATGACCGCATTAGAAGATGGCCGTTTATTGGTGACGGAAAGAAAGGGAAAGTTACAGCTATTTGATTCTCAAACCAAACACAAGACCGAAGTTAAAGGCATGCCTAAAGTGGCCTATGGTGGACAAGGAGGCTTGGGCGATATCGCCTTGCACCCTCAATTTGCTCAGAACCATATCATTTACTTAAGTTATGCAGAAGCAGGACAGGAAGGCTACGGGGCTGTGGTGGCACGTGGTGAATTAGACTTGTCCAATAGCCAAAAACCACAAGTTAAAAACTTAACCACCATTTGGCAACAAGTGTCCAAGGTTCAAGGGCAGGGGCATTATGCTCATCGGCTCCTGTTTGGTCAGGATGGAAAACTTTGGCTGAGTTCGGGTGAACGTCAGAAATTTACTCCTGCCCAAGATATGCAATCCAATTTAGGCAAAATATTGCGTTTAAATGCAGATGGTACAGCCGCCGCAGCTAATCCGTTTAGCGGTCAGGGTGAGGTTGCAAAACAGGTCTGGTCATTGGGACATCGTAATCCATTAGGCATTGCATTTGATGCGCAAGGAAAACTTTGGGTTGCCGAAATGGGTCCCAAAGGTGGGGATGAACTGAACCTGATTCTAAAAGGTGAAAATTACGGTTATCCCGTGGTTTCAAATGGAGATCATTATGATGGTCGAGATATTCCTGATCATGATACCCATCCTGAATTTAAAGCGCCTGAGATCAGCTGGACACCCGTCATCTCACCATCCAGCCTGATTTTTTATAGCGGTTCTCAATTTCCTGCATGGAAAAATAAAGCCCTGATAGGTGGTTTATCTTCCAAAGCCATTATTGTCGTAGATACAGCCATGAAACCTGTGACTGAAGTTCAGCGCGTGGATATGAAGCAACGTATCCGTGATTTGCTGCAAGCCCCAGACGGTTCAATTTGGGTACTGGAAGATGGTAACAATGCCAGACTGCTGAAAATGACTGCGAAATAAGACGGCTTATACAATTCAAAAGCCCTAGGTGGGGGCTTTTACAATGATCGTTCCATTTTATTATTTGGTTGAGGATGGCTGGAATAATTCCGAGTTTTATTCCAGTGATTCATCATTTTTGAATGGTGATGATTATAGGGTTTGAAATTTCAGTCGCATGTAAATTTTAGTGGTTTGGGTTCAAGTTTTAGATAAATGGTCAGTCAGATTAACATCTTGGGCAAAAAAAAGCCCCGACATCCTGTCGAGGCTTTTTCATATTCATTTTAAGGTATAACTCCTGTCGTACCTTGCAGCATCCTGCTGTTATATCACTTATCTTTTTAATTTTAAGCTTAGAGACTTCCTGTCTCGGTATGAGTTAAATATATCGTGAAAGGTAATGTGTGAAAAGTGGATATATTCGGCAACCCTTGTAAGCTTAAGCGTACAACGATCTTCCACGTATCAAGCGCTTACGTATTGAATCAGTTTATCCAGCACACCTTTTAAGGTCTTCTGGTCAAATTCATTGGGTTCAAATTCTTCGGTTTTATTACGTGAAAAAATATCGCGAATTTCAATAATCGCATTACTGTCGATTAAACCAAGTTGGGTGCCGACCTGGCGAATCTGGTCTATGGAACGGGAGCCATTGGTGGCACCGTAGCCAATATAGGCAGCCGGTTTACCTTGCCATTCTTTACCGACGTAATCGAATGCATTTTTAAGTGCCGGACTGTAGCCATGATTATATTCAGGGCTGATAAAAATAAAGGCATCGCCCGAAGCAACTTTGTCGGCCCAGTCCTGTTGTTTGGGTTGATCATAAATACCGGTAATAGGCGGATGACTACCGGCAAAAATTGGCAGATTCCATTCTTTTAAATCGACCAGTTCGGCCTGAACGGTACTAAAATTGGCTTGATCGATGCTGCGTTTTACCCAGCGTGCCACTTTGATTGCAGTCCGGCCTTCACGCACGCTACCCACGACAATATATATTTTCATGTATTGAGCCTAAATTTTTAAGATTTTCATCTCTAACTTATTATGAATGTTATTCATTGAATATTATGGATTTGTATCTTCAAATCTTGTGATAAAAACAGAAAATAAAAAAGCTCCCGAGGGAGCTTTTAAATGTACAAGGCTGAAACCTTACATAATTTTAATGCCTTGCTGGCCTGCAGGAGTCACTTTAAAGATTTCGACTTCAAAGGTAATATCTTTGCCGGCAAGCGGGTGATTAAAATCAATTTCAGTAATGTCTTCACCGACCGATTTCACCACGCCAAATAAGCTTTGCTTGGCTTTATCTTCAAATTCAATCATATGGCCTACAACAGGTATCTGCTCGAATTTAACGGTATCAAATTTTTGTACGTTTTCAGGGTTCCAGGGACCAAAAGCTTCTTCCGGAGGAAGGCTCACGGTACGACGGTCACCAGCACGTAAACCAAACAGGGCTTTTTCAAAGCCCGGCAACAAGCTGCCATCACCCATCACGAGGCTGACAGGTTCTTCACGGCTACGGGTGTTGTCAATTTCCACGCCATTTTCAATGGCCACCGAAAAATGCAGCTCTACTTTAGAGCCATCTTCAATACGAGTTTCCTCGTTTGGATTAATAAAATCAGTCATTGTGTTGCGCTTCCGCACGTTGAATACGTTGTTTTTCTAGGAAAAACGTATCGATCAGGAGCAAGATAGTACCCACGGTAATGGCACTATCAGCAATATTAAAAGCAGGAAAGTGGTGGTTCTGATAATACACGTGAATAAAATCGACCACATAACCCAAGCTTACACGGTCAATCAGGTTACCGATGGCACCCCCCAGAATCAGGGCAATCGCCATAGGCAAAATCACGGTTTTTTTCGGCATACGCATCAGCCAAAACACAAAAATCACAGACACTAACGCTGCCAGCGAAGTAAAGAAATAGCGTTGCCATCCACCGGCATCGGACAAGAAACTAAAGGCTGCGCCATAGTTATGTAGCAATGTCCAGTTTAAAAAGGGCAGTACAGGCACAGGATCTGCATAATTCAGATGGGTCGTTGCAAACCATTTGGTCCATTGATCCAGAATAATCGCAACAATGGATAATCCCACCCACAGCAAATTGTGTGGGTAGAACTGAAATAAGCCCTTTTTATTTTGCGGATTAGGCATACTTTCTCTCTTCGCCTTGACCTGTAGGAAGGTTAATAATACAACGAGAACAAAGACCTGGATGTTCGTGATGTGTATTTACATCAGGCAGAACATGCCAGCAGCGTGCACATTTTTCGCCATCTGCTGCTGAAACTTTAACGCGTAAACCTTCAAGATCGGTCGCTTCACCTTGGGCTTCATCCAAGTTATTCACCAGCACTTGTGAAGTAATCAGTACGAAACGAAGTTCATCACCAAGTTGATCCAATACCGCTTTTAATGCCGCATTGGCCCAAAGTTCAACTTTGGCTGAAAGGTTAGAACCAATCAGTTTGGCATTACGTGCCGCTTCAATTTGCTTGTTTACCGCAGATTTAACGCTAATTAAAGTCTGCCAGTCGGCTTCTGAAACTAGGTTTGCAGTTGAAGCCACTGGAATGTCATACCACTCAGCTGTGAACACGTATTTCTCGCTTTGACCTGGAATCAGTGGCCAAGCTTCTTGAGCAGTAAAGGTCAAGATTGGTGCCATCCAGCGAACGAAAGCTTGTACCAGATGATATAGTGCAGTTTGTGCAGAATGACGTGCCTGAGAGTCCGCTTTGGTGGTGTATTGACGGTCTTTGATGATGTCGAGGTAGAAACCACCCAAGTCATTGATACAGAAGTTGGTCAACGCGTTAGTAACGATATGGAAGTTCATATCTTCATAAGCTTGCTGAATAGTTTTTTGTACATCGCTTGCGCGTTGCAGGATGTATTGATCCAAGGCAATCAACTGATCCACTGGCAATGCATCAGTTGCTGGCTGGAAACCGTTCAAGTTGGCAAGCAAGAAACGCAATGTGTTACGGATACGGCGGTAACCGTCCGAGGCACGGCTAAAGATTTCTTTACCGGCAGTCATTTCATAACGGTAATCCGCAGAGGCGATCCAGAAACGTAAGCCGTCTGCACCCATATCTTTAATGATGTCTTGCGGAGTGATCACGTTACCGATCGACTTCGACATCTTACGGCCTTTTTCATCTACCACGAAGCCATGAGTCAATAGGCCTTTGTAAGGCGCACGTTCATTGATGGCAATTGAAGTCAACAATGAAGACTGGAACCAGCCACGGTGCTGGTCTGAACCTTCAAGATACAAATCAGCAGGGTCAGTCAATTCTTCACGTTCACGAAGCACGGCAAAGTGGGTTGTTCCAGAGTCGAACCATACGTCTAGGGTATCGCGTACTGCATTGTACTGTTCAGCATCGGCACCGATGAACTCAGAAGCATCACGGTTATACCAGCCATCAATGCCTTCCTGTTCGATCAGTTTCGCAACTTCTTCGGTCAATTCCGGGGTACGTGGGTGCAATTCATTGGTATCTTTATGCACGAAGAATGGGATTGGTACACCCCAGGTACGTTGACGTGAAATACACCAGTCCGGACGACCTTCGATCATTGATTGGATACGGTTTTTACCCCAATCCGGTACAAAGCTGATGTCATTTTCAATCGCGTTCAATGCGCCTTGACGTAAACCTTTGGCATCCATGCTAATGAACCATTGTGGTGTCGCACGGAAGATAATCGGGGTTTTATGGCGCCAGCAGTGCGGGTAGCTGTGCTTGATTGGGTGATGTGCCCAAAGTTTGCCCGCTTCACTTAATGCTTCAATAATTTTAGGGTTGGCTTTATAAATGTGCTCACCGGCAAAAATTGGTGAAGTAGGCAAATACACACCATTACCACCGACCGGGTTATCGACTTTCAAGTTATACAGTAGGCCAACTTTATAATCGTCCACACCATGGCCAGGCGCAGTATGTACTGCACCAGTACCGCTGGTTGCAATCACGTGTTCACCTAAAATTACGGGTACTTGACGATCGCTAATTAAAGGATGTTGAAGAACAAGATTTTCAAGTTTGCTACCGGCAAAATCTGCAATCACTTCAACAGTGTTAAAACCATAACGTTCAGTGGCAGATTCAACCAAATCTTTGGCTAAGATAAAGTTTTGTGCAGCTTTATCTTCACCACGTGCTTTGACCAACTGGTATTCAATTTCTGCGTGCAGGGCAACCGCCTGGTTAGCAGGAAGCGTCCAAGGGGTAGTGGTCCAGATCACGATGTCTGTTGAATCGGCAACGGTTACACCTAGGCGTGCAGATAAGTCAGCAAGATCAACAACTGTGAAGCCGACATCAATCGCGTCCGATTTTTTATCTTCATATTCAACTTCTGCTTCAGCCAATGCCGAACCACAGTCCAGACACCAGTTCACAGGTTTTAAGCCCGGTTCAATATGACCGGCTTTGGCAATGGCACCCAGCGAGCGAACAATGTCGGCTTCCTGTTTGAAGTTCATTGTGAGGTAAGGATTGTCCCAGTCACCAAACACGCCCATACGTATGAAGTCTTTCTTTTGTAGTTCGACTTGAGTATAGGCATATTCACGGCAGGCTTTACGGAAGGTAGACGCATCAACTTTAACGCCCACTTTACCGACTTTTTCTTCTACTTTGAGTTCGATTGGCAGACCGTGACAGTCCCAGCCCGGCACATAGGGTGCATCAAAACCGTCCATGATACGGCTTTTAATAATGATGTCTTTTAAGACTTTATTGACCGCGTGGCCTAAGTGGATTTGACCGTTAGCATAGGGAGGGCCGTCATGAAGCACATATTTTTTCTTGCCAATACGCGATGCACGAATCTGCTGATAAATGTTGTCGGCATACCACTCTTCTAACCATTTCGCTTCACGTACTGCCAAATTTGCTTTCATTGCAAATTCAGTACCTGGGAGGTTTAGCGTGGCTTTATAATCCACTGCATTTTCAGGAGTTTGCTTATCGCTCATGCAAGTTGTCTTCCAATTTAATCAGTCTTAGGCTGACGCGTTTTACAATAAAAAAATATGGGGATTTAAAAGGGAAAATTGGGGGTGTTGTGTCTAAACTCAAGCAGTTTTTCTACATCATCGTCAATTCCCGCTTTCAATGCTTCAAGCGAAGGGTAGTCCTTTTCACCATGTAAATAGTTCAAGAATGTCACCCGCATTAACAGGCCATACAGATTAGCAGAAACATCAGGAAAATGTACTTCTAATCGCCATTCGGGATGGACTTGTTTGATGGCCGGTCGTGTACCCACATGTCCTGCACCAAACAGGGCAGTGGATTCATAGCCTGCAATCCCCAGTTTTTCAGGATTGTCGGCTTTCACTTTATCTTTTAAAGATTCGGTTTCACATATCACTTCTACGCCGTAAATCCCGTTCAAGCAGGGTTTATGACGTTTCAACGCTACATTAATGGTTGGAAAATCAATGGTGCGTCCAATTTGATCACCATATTGTACCCGACCAGTGATGCTATAGGGACGTCCCAGCAATTTGGCAGCCAAGGCTAAGTCACCCGCTTGTAGCGTCTGGCGGATTCGGGTGGAACTGATACGTTCACCCGCTAAGGCCACGGTGCTTAAATTGGTCACCTGAAAACCATAATTTTTTAAAAATTCACTATTGCCTTGGCGGTTTTTACCGAAATGAAAGTCGTCGCCTAAAACCAGGGAATCGGCATTGAGTTTGTGTTTTAAAATGTCGGCAAATTCTTCAGCACTTAAGCTGCGGAAATGATTATCAAATTTGGCGACTGCAATATAGTCGACACCCAGCTCGGTGAGATATTCGACTTTTTCACGTAAAGAAGTGATCCGTGGCGGCGCCTCATAAGCTTTAAAAAATTCCAGAGGTTGCGGCTCAAAAATCATCACCAGGGTTTTTAGATTCTGGGCTGCTGCCTGTTCTTGAAGCTGTTTGATCATTGCCTGATGACCCAAATGTACGCCGTCGAAATTACCAAGGGTCACGGCAGTTTTTGGCAATTGAAAATCTGGCGCTAAAGCATTCAGGCGGAGCAGCTTCATGGGCGAATCAATAAGTGAAAAGTTATCAGGGCTATATATTGCCATAATCTTAGGCTTTCGTCTTGTTGTTGTGTTTTCATACAAAAAAATATTGGATTTTTGTCAAAAAAATAGTGTTTGAAAATGATCGGATGCAGAAGATCAATAGAGTTGAAGAACAGATCAGTCAGTTCAAATATTCAAGTGAATCAGGATGTATTAAATGCTTAGCTAGAAGGATGATCACGATTTTAAATTTGCACTCATTCGCTAATTCTTTTCTAATGTGCACACTTTAAAATTTACACATACATAAGGTTTCGCTATGTCTGACTTGGCTTTAATTATGGCATTGCCGAATGAATCTAAAGGTCTGTTTGAACAGGCAGGCATAGAGGTGCATTACAGTGGCATTGGTAAAGTCAATGCGGCATTTAAAGCCTTTGAAGTGATTTACAAGACCGGTTGCAAGACCTTGCTCAACCTGGGCACTGCCGGAAGTTCACATTTTAATGCGCATGAACTGGTGGAAGTCACCACCTTTGTGCAACGCGATATGGATGTATCGCCCCTCGGTTTTGCAGTCGGTGTGACGCCGATGGATGAGGAGCATCCGGCAGAAATTCATTTGCAGTCCTATTTTCAGCATTTGCCTCAAGGCATTTGCGGAACGGGCGATAGCTTTGAAATAGGATTGCCCAAAGTGCCGTGCAATTTGGTGGACATGGAGGGCTATGCGATGGCCAAAGTCTGCAAGAAATTGGGTGTACGATTTATTTCAGTGAAATATATTACCGATGGGGCCAATGAAACTGCGCATTTGGATTGGGAAGAAAATTTATTATTGGGTGCGCAAAAACTGTCAAAATTATATCAAACGATAAGATAAAACTGCGAAGAGTGGTAATTCGGCGACCATAGTGGGCTATGGTCGTATGCCAAAACTATCATCAATGATAATTTAAGGTTTATGAACGGGGAATCACGCCATATAACATCATATGTACAGTATGCTGGATGCAACGTTGCTGCATTGAACGGTTACGCAAGGTTTTACCCGTGACCATTTCCATTTGGGTAGCAAAATCTGCATAGTTTTGCGTCAATGCCCAAATATTCAAAATCAGCAGTTCAGGATCAATTTCTTTGGCAATTTTCCCCTGTTCCTGCCACACGCTAATCACTTTAGCCTTGCGCTTAAACAGTTTCTTTAAAGGACCTTTTAGAATTGGCAAAATATGTGGGGCACCTTGAATCACTTCCAATGCAAACAGTCGGGATGCTTTCGGTTGAGTGCGAGAAACCTCAATTTTTTGCATTAAATAGTTGCTAATGGCTTCTTCTGGTTCCAGCTCTGATTCCAGCATTTGCAGTGGCGCAAGCCATTTCTGTAGAACGGTGGTGAGCACTTCTACATATAAAGCTTCTTTATTTTCATAATAATAGAAAATATTCGATTTATGCATTTCAGCAATCTGAGCAATCTCGTCTAAGCTTGCCCCATTAAAACCGTAAAGGGAAAATACATCGAGTGCAGCATTTAGCAATTGATGTCTTTTTTGTGTACTCTTTTTTTGTTCCATTGGCAAATTTAAAAAATTAAAGGGGAAAGGCAAATTGTACGGCAAATCGGCAGATTTGTGCATTACTAAAAATTGCATTTTTATCATAATTGATAGTTTATTCTGTAGGTTAGCTATTTAATGAGTTAAAAATCCTATAGAACCTACCGATAGGCAATGATTGCATTTCTTATATAAATGATTAAATGGGATTGATTTTTTTGGTAAATGATACGACTGGTTTTTTGTGTTTAGATTTGGTGCAGTTTTAAAAAAACTAAAGAGTATGTTTAAGCTGGACTAAAAGATGCATAAACCGAGGAAGGATAACGGATCGTTTAGATTCGTTATCGCCGTGTTGCATGCTCAGGTTGCCAATACAGCCTTTAATACTTGCTGTTCCAGCTCGGTAAATGAGTAATCTTTTTTACGTGGTCGAGGCAAATCCACTTTAAACTGCTGGGCAATGTGCCCCTTATCTAACAGGATAATCCGGTCGGCCAGTTGTACGGCTTCACTGACATCATGAGTGACTAAAATGGCGGTAAAGCCCTGTTCAGTCCAGAGTTTTTCAATCAGGTTCTGCATGTCCAAACGGGTGAGTGCATCCAGCGCACCTAAAGGCTCATCAAGCAGCAAAATGCGAGGTTTATGCGATAAGGCTCGGGCCAGTGCAGTACGCTGACGCTGACCGCCTGAAAGTTGTGATGGCCAGAGTCCGGCCTTTTCTTTCAAGCCGACTTTTTCCAGTAGTGCAGAAGCGTTGGCTTGCTGTTCTTTGGCTAAACCCAATTGTACATTTTGCTCAATGCTGCGCCACGGCAACAGTCGTGGGTCCTGGAACATGACCCGAATGTCATCGCTGGTGATGCCTTCGCGAATATGACGTGCTGATTTAAACTTGATTTCGCCATAGCTCGGTTGTTCCAGATCGGCAATCAGACGCAGCAGGGTACTTTTACCACAGCCACTGCGTCCGACAATGGCCAGGAATTCACCCGGTTGAATATGCAGGTCCAGATCTTCCAGAACTTTCACTTCGCCATAGAATTTGTGCAGCTGTTCAATCAGAATTTCTGCACCCACCACTGCGTTAGGATTGATATCTGTAGGGTCAGGTTGTTGCGATATTGAGCGTTCTTCAGATACATGACGCCCGATGCTTAAATCAGTCATGTCTTATTCCTTATTTTTGATAGCCAGCGTGCCAACGCAGCAGGTATTTTTCTAAAGCGACGGCCAATACATCGGCCAGTTTGCCCAGCAGGGCATACAGTAAAATCCCTACCAAGACCACGTCAGTTTGTAAAAACTCACGCGCATTCATGGTCATATAACCAATACCGGATTGTGCTGAAATAGTTTCGGCCACAATCAGCAGTACCCAGACCAGACCAAGGGCAAAGCGTAAACCGACCAGAATCGAAGGCATCGCACCCGGTAAAATAATTTCTTTGTATAACTCCCAGCGCGTTAAGCCATAACTTTTACCCATCTCGATCAGCTGCGGATCTACTGAACGAATGCCGTGATAGGTATTGATATAGAGTGGGAAAAATACCCCTACCGCCACCAGAAACAGCTTGGCAGATTCATCAATCCCGAACCATAAAATCACCAAAGGAATTAAGGCTAAAGCCGGAATATTACGGATCATCTGTAACGTGGTATCCAGCAGGGTAGAGGCTGTCTTCGAAGAACCATTCAGCAGGCCGAGTAATAAACCCAAACCGCCGCCGACCAATAAACCGAGCAGGGCACGTCCGGCACTCACCTTGACGTGTTGCCAAAGTTCACCACTGATCAGCAGCTGCCAGAATGCAGCTACGACCGCCGTCGGTGCAGGCAGAATACGGCTTTCCAACAGCCCGGTACTGGAGGCAATTTGCCAGATGACAATCAGTGCAATCGGGAACAACCAGGGCAGCAAACGCTGCCCAAATTGTGTTCCACGTGAAACCTTGGGTTTCGCCAAGGCTCCCGCAGAAATGCTTGTGCTCATTAAGCCGGCTCCTGATGTTTCACTTCCTTCTTGGCCTCATCAGCAACATAGTTATTTGCTACGATTTCACCAAAAGGACCGGTCAAGTTCGGTTGAGCCAGTTTCTTGCGGGTTTCTAAAGGCAACAGCGGGAACACCAGTTCGGCAAAACGAATAGACTCTTCCAGATGCGGGTAGCCTGAGAAAATAAAAGTATCAATACCCAAGTCCGCATATTCCTGAATGCGTGCAGCAACCGTTTCAGGGTCACCCACCAATGCTGTACCTGCACCGCCACGAACCAGGCCTACACCAGCCCAAAGGTTTGGAGATACTTCAAGTTTAGTACGGTCACCGTTGTGCAGTTCAGCCATACGGCGTTGGCCGACTGAATCCATCTGCTTGAATTTTTGTTGTGCAGCAGCAATGGTTGCATCATCCACATACTGAATCAGCTCTTCAGCAGCAGCCCATGCCTGTTCATTGGTTTCACGCACAATCACGTGTAAACGGATACCGTAACTTAAACTACGGCCTTTGGCGGCAGCTTTGGCTCTGACATTTTCAATTTTTTCTTTTACTGCTGCCGGTGGTTCGCCCCAAGTCAGGTAAGTATCGACCTGGTCGGTGGCCAATTCCACGGCTGCATCGGAAGAACCGCCAAACCAAAGTGGCGGGTAAGGTTGTTGTATTGGCGGATAAAGCAGTTTTGCGTCATCGACACTTAAGTGTTCACCGTGGAAAGTGAAACTTTCACCAGTATGTGAATGTTTTAAAATTTCACGCCAGATGGTGGTGTATTCAGCCGCCGTTTTATAGCGCGTCGCGTGATCTTCATACACGCCGTCACCTTTAAGCTCTTGCTCATCACCACCGGTGACCAGGTTCAGCCGAACGCGACCGCCAGACAAACGGTCAAAAGTTGCTGCCATACGTGCAGCCAGTGCCGGTGTGGTAACGCCTGGACGTAATGCCACCAGGAATTTCAAATTTTTAGTGGCATCAATCAGGCTGGCAGCGGTAATCCATGGATCTTCACATGAACGGCCGGTTGGAATGAGTACGCCTTCATAACCCAGGTTATCTACCGCGACGGCAATCTGTTTCATATAAGCATGATCGACCTGACGGGCGCCTTTGCTTGTGCCTAAATAACGACTGTCACCATGCGTAGGAATAAACCAGAAAATTTTCATTGCATTGATCCTTAGATTATTTGCCTGCCCAAACGGCTTGCTGAATATTGATAGATTTCGGAATGATCTTGAGTTCGCTAAAACGGTTGGCGAGCTCTTGCTGATCGGCAATCACTTTTTTGCTGAGCAGAGCAGCACCAGACGGGTTAGGACGGCGCTGGATAAAAGTCTGGCTGACAATCGGTTTCAGACCTGTGCTTTGAGCAAACAGGCTTGCAGTCGCAGCCTTGTTGCTTTGTACCCATTTATCGGCAACATTAAGCTGCTTGATAATGCCTTTGAGTGCCTGAGGATGATTTTTAACCAAATCATTTGAAGCCAGATAGAATGTGTAATTTGGACTTAAGCCTTTACCTGTGGTCAGTACCTTGGCCTTATCTTCCAGTTGTGCCGCAGCATAGTACGGATCCCAAATGGCCCAAGCATCAATCGCACCTTTCTGGAAAGCCGCACGGGCATCAGCCGGACTTAACCAGATCGGTTGAACATCTGTCCATTGCAAACCGGCCTTACGTACTGCCTGTACCAATAGATAATGTGAGCTTGAACCGCGGTGAACCCCAATACGTTTACCCTTCAATTGACTGAGCTGGGTAATTTTCGAGTTACTTGGCACCAAAATGGCAGAAGCCAAAGGTTTTGCCGTTTCATAAGCAAAATAATATAGTGGCTTGTTGCCTGCCTGCGCATAGACAGGCGGTGTATCGCCAGTTGAACCGATATCCACAGAACCGACGGCTAGGGCTTCTAAAATTTGTGGACCGCCCGGAAATTCATTCCAGCTAATTTTCGCGTTGGGAAATTCCTGTTCAAATAACTTTTGCTGTTGTGCAATCACCAGATTGACAGAAGATTTTTGATAACCCACACGTAGCTGTTTCACCGAAGGATCCACAGCCCAAGCGGCACTTGAACCCAACATCGCACAAGCAACTAACATGGCATTCATGCCATGACTGGAGGTCTTTAACCATGTGATTGCTTTGTTGTGTAGCTGATGCTGAGTCATTGTTAAATCCCCTGAGTTTTGTTCTATGGCTTACTTCGCTAAAATCGCGGATTGAATATTGAGTTTGTTTGGAATCAGTTTCTGCTGATAAAAGGCATCGGCAACATATTGCTGCTTTTGCACCACCTCATTAGAAATTGGTTGCACGCCAAAGCCCATGCGGGAAATGGAGGTTTTCAGGATGTCTTTAGATAGGCCTGTTGGTTTTTCCAGTAGCTTGGCGGCTTCGTCCTGATGCTGGGATACCCATTGGGTGGTGGTGTTTAATTCATTCACGACCGCTTTCAGTACATCCGGATGTTGCTCGGAAAATTTACGGTCTGCCAGATAGAACTGATGGTTACTGACAAGGTTTTCGCCGTTTGCGATTACGCGTGCGCCAATCTGCTTTTCAGCGGCAGCAAAGAACGGGTCCCAAATCACCCAGGCATCGACTGCACCTTTCTCAAAGGCTGCGCGTGCATCCGAAGGCGGCAAGTACACCACCTGGATGTCATTCAGGGTGAGCTTGTTGGCTTCTAATACTTTTAACAGTAGATAATGAACATTTGAGCCTTTATTGAGTGCAACACGTTTACCTTTTAAATCCTGAATGCTGTGAATGGCTGAATCTTTTTGCACAATTAATGCTTCAGCTTTAGGCGCTTCCGGCTGGTTGGCGATATAAACCAGATTTGAATTGGCGGCCTGTGCGAAAATAGGCGGTGCTTCACCTGCCTCACCTAATACAACACTGCCGACATTTAAGCCTTCAAGCAATTGAGGACCGGCAGGGAATTCTACCCATTTCACATTGACGCCTTGCTCTTTCAATGCTGTTTCTAAAATGCCGCGTTCTTTAATAATCGGTAACAAGCCATATTTTTGGAAGCCAATATTTAAAGTGACCGTTTCAGCTTCTTTTTTTCCACAACCTGACATCATCATTGCGCCAGCAACTACTGAAGAAAGGACCAGTGATTTCGCCCAGAATTTTGTTTGAATGGCGCTCATGTATGTGTGCTCCGCAACAATGAAGTGTTGAATATTGAACACATACGCTAAAGCTTTTTCTTTTTCGAAAAAAATAAAAAAATTGAAATTCTTAATGAGGAAAAAAGATAAATAAAAAAAAGAAAAACTTATGTAGAAAAGTGATTTATAAGAACCACAAAATATATAGTTTTAATAAAATAAGTTATTGATATTTAAATTATTAAATTCTAAATCTTGAGCCAGTATAAGGTTATGCAAAAACCACCTAAATAAATCATTATAAATTTCAGGACATTCAGAATAAAGATATAAAAAATAAAGCTATAGCGGTGATAAAAAAAGCCACTTTAAAGTGACTTTTTAAACACCAGGGAATTACGTTGATAATTATAGAGGGCCTGACGGGCATTCGGCAGGTCATCGACACTGGCGGGTTCAAAACCATGCTCGACAAACCAGTGTGCAGTCCGGGTGGTTAAAACAAACAGTTGCTGAATGCCCAGGCTTTTGGCCTTGTCTTCCAGATAATACAGAATCTGGCTACCGCGGTTGGATTTTCGATAAGTCGGATCGACCGCGACACAGGCAATCTCGGCCGATTTGATTTCATTGGCTGAAGCTGGAATCGGGTACAGGGCAGCACAGGCCAAAATCATGCCATCGCGTTCAATCACCGAAAACTGTTCAATTTCACTTTCTAATCTTTCACGTGAACGATAGACCAGAATGCCTTCTGCTTCCAGTGGGCGAAGCAAGTTCATTAAGCCGCCAACATCCTGAATATTGGCAGTACGCACATCTTCATAATGGGCATCGGTCATCATGGTGCCCGCACCATCGCGAGTGAACAGTTCTTCCAGCAAGGCCCCATCGTAAGTATAAGAAATCAGATGCACACGATGTACCCCTTGCAGTGAGGCATTTTTGGCCCCACGTAATTGCAGGGCAATATCGGGGTTGGAATCCTGATATTGCAAGATCTGCTGATCCAGCTGATGCGGGGCAATTTCACGTTGCAATTGTCCAAACTCGTTCACCAAGCCTTGTTGCTTACCCAAAAATATCAGCTTGTCGGCTTTAAGCAGAATGGCGGTATTGGTGGCAACTTCTTCCGCGACCAGGTTAAACACCTCACCAGTATTGGAATAACCGGTTGGTCCAAGCAAGACAATATTATGATTTTTCAGATGTCTTTGGATGGCATCGGTATCTACGGTACGTACTTCACCCGTCAGCTGGAAATCAACACCATCGCGAATGCCATAAGGTTTGGCGGTGACGAAATTGCCCGAGATCACATCAATTCGTGCGCCGTACATGGGTGAGTTGGCCAGTCCCATGGAAAGCAGTGCTTCAATTTGTAAACGAATCGAACCTACAGCATTCATGACGCAACTTAAGGATTCACGTGTGGTAATCCGGCGGTGATTATGAAAAGGGGTTTGAATGCCGCTGGCTTTCAGGTTCTGGTTGATTTGCGAACGGGCGCCATGCACCAGAATCAGACGAATGCCTAAAGAATGCAGCAGGGCAATGTCATGAATAATATGCTGGAAATTTTCATGTTGTACCGCTTCACCATCAAACATGATGACAAAAGTTTTGTTGCGGTGGGCATTAATATAAGGCGCAGAATGTCGAAACCAATGCACATATTGTAAATTTGTGCTTTGTGATGTTTCAGATGAATTCGTTTGCATGCCTATCTCAAAATAAAAATTTCCTGCTTTGATTCTAATCAAAAAACGGCATAGGGGAAGGGTCAAAATAAAAAACACCTGAACAAATTCAGGTGCTTCTTAAGGGAACAGGAGACTTAAACGAAGTTTTTAGTTAATGATGCGCACAATGCGGTCAGTACGTTCATTCACTAACACATAGTCACCGTTGACTTTGTACCATTGCTGATAACGGCCGGTATCCGGTAAGCGGCGTGCTTCACGGTCGCTGACTTTATAGCCGGATGAGCTAAATACGCGCGGGAAGTTTTGGCCTGAACGCCAGTCACGGCTTGGGTTTACTCGTTTGTTGTCATAGTGATTATTGTCATAACGGTTGTGGTCGTAACGATTGTTATTGTCCCAGCGCTGGTCATGTTGTGAATGTGCCTGCTGATAACGATGATCATCATAGCGATGGTCTGGTGCTGCCATCGCTGAAGTCGCCATCAATGCAGATAAAGAAAGTGCAATTGTAGTCAGAACTTTTTTCATTACTTTCACCCTGGATCATTTCGGTATATGTTTTCGATGATTCAAAATTAGCGGAAAAGTAGAGATAAACGATGTTGGAATCTTAGTTGAATTGTGAAATTGATGGAGAAAAAAAGAAGATTGTAAAAGTGCTGAAAGTCATACAGTTAAATGGTGATATTGAAAAAAATCACAGCGCAAAAATAAAAAAACCCAAACTGGAGTTTGGGCGTGGAGAAGTTAAAATAGTGTTTAAAAACCTTGAATACGCACAATGTTATTGCTATCCGTATCGACTAAAATGTAGTCATTGTTGATTTTGTACCACTGCTGATTGCGTGACGGCTTAGGCAGGTCATGGCTTTTATAATCGACTTTATAACCATCGCCACGATAATGCTGGGGCATCACATAACCGGGTTGCCATTTATGTTGTTGTAGACGCTTAAATCCGCGTTCTTCACGCATACGGCGTTTGTCCTGCATGTCATCATCATTATCATCTTCACGAAAATCGCGACTGCGGTTAAATTTTGGCTGATCGGATTGATCCCAGCCACGATGATTATTGTTTTTTTCATGAGGTCCGGCAATGCTGGCACTGTTTGCCATCAATGCACTGAAAGAAATTGCCAAAACTGTCAAAATCTTTTTCATGTTGAACCCTCATAGAAAAGTTATTAATTTCATGGCTGCTAATGTACGAAAAAATTGCAGAGAAACTGTGAAGATAGATCACACATTTCTTAAAAAATGCAGAGATAATAAGGATATTCTTGCAACATCTCTCATCATTCAAAAATCTTGAGCAATTTTATAGAGCTATAAAATACTCGAAAACTTTCTGCGGATGAAAATTTTGTATCAAAGTTCTGCAAATTATTGTAGGGAGTAAAAAATTTTCTTTTTTAAAAAATAAGCAGCCAGACAGACTGTTCATGAGTGAGTCATAAGTAAGAGACTAGTTCCATTGTTTTGTGAGCTCTTGTAAGGAATTGATGGCTTCCACAATGGTCTCTGCCTGTTGGACATCATCCAGACCACGGATCAAGACATTCGAAAGTTGTAAATTTTCAATGCTGCGAATCGTTTCAAGCTTACGCTTCTGATCAGCCATGTTGAGCTTCCTCATTTTGTATGTTTTTCAATGAAGATCAGCATAGGCTGATTTTATTGATTTATAAAACCGAATATTTTTATTAAATTTATTTAAAAATACGATTTATGATTTGAGGATTAAAATCAGGCTGAATGTTTGGAAGCGGCTTGAGGATAAAAAGGGAGTACTATCTGCTCCCTTTAGTTAAACGTATTGCCCAGGGATTAATCCTGCGCATCAATACTTTGTCCATTCATATGCAGGCTGTCATCCCCCATTAAATACAGGTAAGCCGGCATAATCATTTCAGGCGTCGCTAAGGTTTTTGGATCTTCATCTGGATAGGCCTTGGCACGCATGGCAGTACGGGTAGCACCCGGATTAATGCAGTTAAAACGTACATTGGGATAGACATTTTCTTTGGCAAAAATTTGGTTCACCGCTTCAATGGCAATTTTGGATACCGAATAGGCTCCCCAACGTTCGCGTGCTTCACGGCCGACACCCGAACTGGCAAATACCACCGAAGCATGCTCGGATTTTGCCAGTAAGGGCAGCAGTTCCTGGGTCAAAATAAAGGGAGCACGCAAATTCACCGCCATCACATCATCCCAGACATCCACCGGGTAATGCGCCAGTTCGGTACGTTCTCCCAATATGCCGGCATTGTGCAAAATGCCATCCAGGCGACCGAACTGTTGCGTTAAAGTATCGACCAGTAATTCATAGTCACGAGGAGAGGCGCTGGACAGTTGCAAAGGTAGAATCGCCGGTTGTGGCGCACCCAGACTTTCAATTTCATCATAGATGACTTCCAGTTTGTTTAAGGTACGTCCATGCAGCACTACAGTGGCACCATGCAGGGCATAGCTAATCGCAGCAGCACGACCAATACCATCGCCCGCACCTGTAATCAGGATAATGCGATCTTTTAACAGATCGGGGCGAGGTTGATATTCTGAATATTTCATTGTCTACCTCCTCGTTTATCGTATTTTTATGTCGTTATGAAATAAGTGAATGATGATCTTGTTTTACGCCGACTAATTGATTAATCACTTGATGTAATTCTGTAACTGTCTTCACTATACAATCCGCTTGCCAGGCTGTTAAGTCATCTTTGTGTTGCAATGGTAAATAACCATAGCCGGCCAGGATGGTGTACATATGGGCATTCCGGCCCGCATCAATGTCACGGGGATGATCACCGACATAAATGCAGTCTTCCGGTCTGACATCAATCTGCTTGGCTGCCAGATACATCGGCTCCGGATCCGGCTTGGTTTTGCTGACATCTTCAGGGCAAACCAGAACCGAACAGCGCTCGGTCAAATTCAGGGCTTTTAATAAAGATTCGCTTAACCAACGTGGCTTGTTGGTGACAATGCCCCAAGGAATATCATGGCTTTCCAGCTGTTCCAGCAAGGGATACATGTCTTCAAACAGGTCAGTCTCTACTGCAATATCTTCACTATACAAATCCAGAAAACGCTGGCGATGAGCGAGAAAAACCGGATCGTCAACTTCCAGTTCCGGATAGACCAGTTTCACCATGGCCCGCGCACCTTCAGAAACCTGGGTGCGAATCAAATCGGCAGCCACGATTTCACATTGCTTGTCACGGCACATGTCCTGAATAATACGAATGAAGTCAGCCGCGGTGTCAATCAGGGTGCCATCCAGGTCAAACAGTACCGCTTTCATTCAGCACCTTCTTTTACCGTATACACCATGTAGTTCACATCGACATTCGGTGCCAGCCAGTAACGTTTGGTTAGCGGGTTATAATGCAGACCGGTCATGTCTTTCAGTTCTAGATTGGCAGCACGGATATCATGTGCCAGCTCGGAAGGCTTGATAAACTTGCTGTAATCATGTGTGCCTTTGGCCAGCATACGCAGTACGTATTCCGCACCGATAATTGCAAATAAATACGATTTCGGATTACGGTTAATGGTCGAGAAGAACACATGACCACCCGGTTTGACCAGTGCATGGCAGGCCTGAATAATCGATGCCGGATCGGGTACGTGTTCTAGCATTTCCATGCAGGTCACTACGTCATATTGTCCAGCTTGTTCTTGTGCCAACTGTTCTACCGGAACCTGGCGATATTGAATGTTCTGCACGCCTTCCTGTTCGGCATGAATGCGTGCCACATTTAAAGGCGCTTCACCCATGTCGATACCCAAAACATTGGCACCACGACGCGCCATGCTTTCCGACAGAATACCGCCACCGCACCCGATATCGAGCACTTTTTTACCGCTGAGACCGCCAGCATGCTCATCAATCCAGTTTAAACGCAGAGGATTGATCATATGCAAGGGGCGGAACTCAGAATGCTGATCCCACCATATGGCAGCGAATGCTTCAAATTTGGCAATTTCTTGTGGATCAACATTCAATTGCGACATCGGTATCACCTCAATCAAGTCGTTATAATTTAAAAAAGTTACAGAAGCTTAGTGTAGCGTTAATTCTAAAAAAAGCGATAAATGCCGTAAAAAAGTTCACAGAATGAAAACGAATTCGGCATAATTGATTTATAGTGATCGCATAAATTAAGCATAATGATTTAGAGGACAATAAGGTCAATGAAAAAATTTCTTTTAGGTAGCGTAGCAACGGCTATTTTTGCCTTATCCGGTACTGCAATGGCAGCAAATTTTGTTGCAGGTAAAGATTACACCGTGGTGGCCAATCCGGTTAAGGTTGAAGTTCCTGGAAAGATTGAAGTGCGTGAATTCTTCTGGTATGGCTGCCCGCACTGCTACCGTTTAGAGCCGCATATGCAGACCTGGCTGAAAAAATTACCTAAAGATGTGCGTTTCGTGCGTACTCCTGCGGCAATGAATCCGGTGTGGGAACAGGGCGCGCGTGGCTATTATGTGTCTGAAGCATTAGGGGTACGCAAGAAAACTCACTTGCCTTTATTCCATGCCATTCATGCAGGTGGCCAGCAGATTTTTGATCAAAACTCACAGGCCAAATTTTTTGTGAAATATGGCGTACCTGAAGCCAAGTTCAACGGCCTGTTTAATTCATTCGCCATTACCTCAAAAGTTGCACAAGCCAAGCAATTGGCACAGCAATATCAATTGAGCGGTGTGCCTGCTGTAGTGGTCAATGGTAAATATGTGGTCCAAGGCGAAGATGCCAAAGTCACTCAAGTGATCAGCTATCTGGTTGAAAAAGAGCGTAAAGCCAAATAAATCTGATGCAGTGAAAAAACCCGCAATGCTTGCGGGTTTTTTTATGTCTATTGTTTTTTATGAAGTCTGAGTGACTAAACGCTTATTGCTTGACAGGATCCCAGTTTGAAATCCCCCGGAAAATGAGATGAACCTGGGTAATGGTTTGCAGCTTAAACTGGTTTTGCTGAACTGATCGTTCTGGACCCTGATATTGGCGGTTAATGTCCATCCAGGTCATGGCCCAGGTAAAAGACAAGTTAATTAAAATATTAGAAAGCACCTGCAAGTCTTGGAGATTACGAATGTGCTGCACGGTTTCAACCTGGCCCAAATCATTGGCCAGGTCTTCAATTAAAAAAGTAATTTCCCGTGTAATGGCATGACGAATCACTTCTGAACCACCCCAGCGCTCGGCAATCATAAATACCCACGGTTCAGGATGATGTTCAACTGCCTGGAAAAACAGGTTCAGGCTGATTTGGGTTTTGGTGTTCGGCTGATAAATATAGGCCTGCCCCAGCTGATGCAAAATGCCTTTTAAATGCATGGCAACCTGATCGACCAGTTCCAGTCCCAGCTCATTCATGTCTTGAAAATGACGATAGAATGCCGTCGGAACCAAACCGACATGGCGTGCGATTTCACGCAAACTGATGCTGCTGAACGAACGCCCAGACGTGCTTAAAGCCAACGCTGCATCTAAAAGTGCTTGGCGGCTCTGCTGTTTACGCTCATCCCGTATCGACATGCGACTACCCTAAAAAAATTCTGCATGAAGTCTATCAAAAAAAAACAAAATAAACGACGAATGTCAGTGAACATGTGTTGACTGAATTAAAAAACCATTATAGTGTACAAGTGTTCACTATAAGAACACCTGTTCACTCAAATAAATAGCCAGCAATAAAAGAGGAACGTCATATGAGTCATGTGATCCAATATCAGCCGCAATGGATTCGAGAAGATTTCGTCGATTTTATTGCTGAAAAAATAAATCCAGTTTGGGCATGGAAAAAAGTCAAAGCCAGCATTGTCGATGTACAGACACTGAGTGCAGATTTTTATCAAATTCAGCTACAACCGAATCATAACTTCCGTGCTTGTCTTTTCTCTGCCGGGCAAAGTGTTTTAGTGACTGTGGTGATTGCTGGTGTGCGTGAGCAACGTAGTTATTCGATTGTGAAAATCACCGAACACGGCAACGTGGTGATTGCAGTAAAACGTCAGGGCAAAGTATCCAATGCTTTAACTCGCTTGGCTGTCGGCAGTGTGGTGGAAATTTCCCAGGTTCAAGGCGATTTCACCTTGGATTCATCTGTAGAACCTGTTTTATTATTGGCTTCGGGGAGTGGCATCACTGCAACTTATTCATTATTGCAGCAGGCGATTCGTCAAAAAGTCAGTCAGATTGATCTGATCTATTTTACCCGAGATGACGCTTTTCATACCGAATTACAGCAATTATCAGAACAAAATTCACAGTTCCATTATCACAATTTCAATACACTTGTACAGAAACAATATCTCGATTTGGATTTGTTGCAAAACACAGTTGCTGATTTCCAACAACGTCAGAGTTATGCTTGTGGTGCCAAGGGCATGATGCAAAGCCTGAACCAGATCTATCAACAGCTGGGAATTGCCGACAGACTTAAACAGGAATATTTTCAGGTGGTGGTCGATGAAAATGCCGCAGTACAACCGGTGCTATTTTTACGTGCCCAACAGGAATTTGAAGCCAGAACCAATTTGCTGGAAAGTGCTGAACATGCGGGGTTAAGACCCGCACATGGCTGCCGTATGGGGATTTGTAATACCTGTACTTGTACCAAAGTCAGTGGCTCGACCAAAAACCTGCTCACCGGTGAAATCGACCACGATATCAATACCCAGATTAAATTGTGTATTAGCCAGGCCGTGAGTCCGGTAGTGATTAACCTTTAAAAAATAAAACGCTTGAATAGCGCCGTTCAGTGAGTGATCGCACTTTTAACACAGGGTTCGATGCTTACTCAGGAGAAAAACAATGAATATGTCAGTTAAATTTCCAGAAAATAGTAAATCAAAATATTTAAGTCCTGAACAAATCGCCGAATTTGGTGAAAAAGTCGATGCAATTCGCCGTGAAATCATGGACAGCATTGGCGAAAAAGATGCTGAATACATTTATAAAATCCGTGATTTTGTGCGTTATAGCGAAATTGCTTCACGTGGCATGTTGATGTTTGGTGGCTGGATTCCGCCAGTCTGGTTATTGGGCACCGGCTTGTTGGGTATTTCCAAAATTGTGGAAAATATGGAACTGGGCCATAACGTGATGCACGGTCAGTTTGACTGGCTGAATGACCCGAATCTGAACGGTGCCAATTATGACTGGGATACTATGGCGACCGGTGATGACTGGAAACATACCCATAACTATATCCACCATACTTATACCAATATTGTCGGTAAGGACCATGATGTCGGTTATGGCTTGATTCGTGTCAGTGAAGCCCAAAAATGGGAACCACGCTTTTTATTCAACATTCCTTTAGCCATTCAGCTCATGGTGTTTTTCGAATGGTATGTCGGTATACAAGGCTTACTTCTAGAAGAAGTATTGGTCTATAAAACCAAAACCTGGAAAGACGTGTGGAAAGAGTCGGCAAAATTCCGCAAGAAAGCCACCCGTCAGATTGCTAAAGATTATGTATTTTTTCCATTAATTGCTGGCCCGAATGCACTGCCGGTATTTGCTGGTAACGCAGTGGCAAACGTAATTCGTAGCCTCTGGGCATCCGCGGTGATTTTTAATGGACATTTCACTGAAGATGCGGAAACTTTTGAACCAGATAATACTGACACCGAAACCCGTGCTGAATGGTATTTACGCCAGATTCGTGGGTCAAGCAATTTTAGTGGCACAGAATGGCTGCATATTTTAAGTGGTAATTTGAGCCATCAAGTTGAGCACCATTTATTCCCGGATATGCCGGCGAATCGTTATGCCGAAGCTGCACCGAAAATCCGTGCCTTATGCACCGAATATGGCATTCACTATAATGAAGCCAGTTTCGTTAAACAGTTTGGTAGTGTCTGGGTGCGCTTAGCCAAATGTTCATTGCCAAATTCATGGACTTCAAGCCTTGAACAATCGACGCAAAAATTAAAAAAATTATTTAGCTTTTAATTCAAATGACGAAATACGCGTGATGGGTAGAGTAGTCATTCAAGGCTGAATTGCAGTAAAAGGGCTTAATGGTTTTTGCCAATGGAGAATCTGCTGGCAAAACCTTGCGGCTTGCTTCTGTTATACTAGGCCGCAATGAATTTTAGCCAAAGAGAACCGATTATGCGTATCGACCAACGTACATTAGATCAATTACGTGAAGTAAAAATTACCCGTAACTATACGCGTTATGCGGAAGGTTCAGTATTGATTGAATTTGGTCATACTAAAGTTCTTTGTACTGCAAGTATTGATAATTCAGTGCCGCGTTTCTTGAAAGGTAAAGGACAAGGTTGGGTAACTGCAGAATACGGTATGTTGCCACGTTCAACCCATACTCGTAGTGACCGTGAAGCGGCGCGTGGTAAACAAAGTGGCCGTACTCAGGAAATTCAGCGTTTGATTGGCCGTAGCTTGCGTGCCATGGTGGATTTGAAAAAACTCGGTGAAAACACGATTACCATCGACTGTGATGTAATTCAGGCCGATGGCGGTACGCGTACTGCATCTATTACCGGTGCAGCAGTGGCTTTAATTGATGCCATGAATGTATTGCTTGAAAACAAGAAAATTAAGCAAGATCCGCTTAAAGGCTTGGTTGCTGCAATTTCTGTTGGGATGTATCAAGACAAAGCTTTACTGGATCTTTGCTATGAAGAAGATTCAAATTGCCAAACAGACTTAAACGTAGTGATGACTCAAGCGGGCGAGTTTATTGAGCTGCAGGGTACTGCTGAAGACAAGCCATTTACCCGTGCGCAATGTAACGAAATGCTGGAATTGGCGGAAAAAGGCATCCAGGAACTCATTAAAAAACAGCAAGAAGCTTTAGGCTGGTAAGTTGTTGGTTTAAGCATCTCAGCAATAAAAAATGCACCATCTGGTGCGTTTTTTATTAACTTAGTTTTTTATTGAGTAGGTTAAGGAAAATTAACCATTAAAACGCATGGATAAATCTACCGCTTTTACGTCTTTGGTTAAAACACCCATCGAAATATAATCCACACCTGACGTTGCCACTTCACGTAAGTTTGCAATAGTAATATTGCCTGATGCTTCCAGCTTGCAACGACCGGCAACATGCTTCACCGCATCAATCATTTGCTGCTGGCTGAAGTTATCCAGCATCACGATATCCGCTTTTGCTTCTAAAGCCTGGTTCAGTTCATCCCAAGTTTCCACTTCGACTTCCACTGGCTTACCCGGTGCGATGTTATGTGCCTTGCTAATCGCCTGAGCAATACCGCCCGCTGCCATAATATGATTTTCTTTAATCAAAAAGGCATCAAATAAACCGAGACGATGGTTCTGACCACCACCAATTGCCACGGCATATTTTTGTGCAATACGTAAACCCGGCAAGGTTTTACGGGTATCTAACAATTTGGTATTTAAGCCTTCAAGTTCTTTGACGTATAAAGCGGTTTTGGTCGCAACCGCAGAAAGTGTTTGCACAAAGTTGAGGGCAGGGCGTTCCACCGTCAGCAGGCTGCGTGCAGAACCGGCCAGTTTTAAAAAGGCTTCATTGGCTTGTACGTGGTCGCCATCATTTTTTAGCCAGGTGACCTGTACCTTTGGATCATAAGCCTGAATCAGGGCATTGACCCAAGGCTGACCGGCCAGCACCATGTCTTCACGGCTAATGATGGTTGCTGTAGCCTGTTCATCTTCAGGGGTTAATAAAGCAGTGATATCACCTTCGCCAATATCTTCTTGTAATGCTTGTTGAATGTTGATTTGGATCGATTGTTCAAGCAAGGATTGAGATATGCTCATAAGGATTCCCGTATCTTTTTTAACCCATGAAAATTGCGCGTTATATTAGCATTGTTCATTTAAAAGAAACGTTTTTTCAAGCGATTTTTATCTGCAGAATTTGAGATTTTAAGTTTAAAGTTTTAGGATTGCGCTAAAATCATCAGCTTATGCGAACAGGACTTAGGATCGGAATATGCAACAGGCACCCTTTTTTCAGGTCATCGATGGTCAGTTAATCGGTGCAAGGCAAGTACCTTCTCCAAATTATAATCAACGTCCCGAGCAAACTGAAATTCAACTGGTCGTGGTGCATAACATCAGTCTACCGCCATCACAGTTTGGTGGCAGCTATATCGAACAGTTCTTTCAAAACCAGCTAGATTGGTCACAGCATCCTTATTTTCAAACCATAAAAGGCATGCAGGTCTCTGCACATCTGCTGATTTTACGTAGCGGTGAAGTGCTGCAATTCGTCAATTTTAATGATCGTGCCTGGCATGCCGGGCGTTCAAGTTATTTGGCCAAAAAAGAATGTAATGACTATTCCATTGGCATTGAGCTGGAGGGCAGTGATGATTTGCCTTTTGACGAGACACAGTATACGGTGCTGGCACAAGTGACGGCTGCATTGCAGGCGGCTTATCCAAAAATTTTACAACATTTGGCTGGTCACTCCGATATTGCACCTGGACGTAAAACCGATCCGGGGCCATTTTTTGACTGGGTCAAATTCAGAACTTTATTACAACAGCATAAAACTCCTCAATAATGCATGGGCTTTATGATTAAACAACGAAATTCCATATTGAGTTTCATTACAATAGCGGCTTAATTTTTCACTGGGTGGTTACGATGGCGCTTTGGCGATCGACCTTTATTGTTAGTGCAATGACCATGTTGTCTCGGGTTTTGGGTTTAGTCCGAGATGTGGTATTGCTGAATGTGTTTGGTGCGGGTAAAGATTTCGATACCTTTGTGGTGGCCTTTCGTATTCCAAACTTCTTTCGGCGGCTATTTGCCGAAGGGGCATTTTCGCAAGCCTTTATTCCAGTTTTAACTGAATATAAAACCACGCGAACCCATGCAGAAGTACAAATTCTAATTAGTCGGGTCTTTGGTTGTCTTGCGACATTTATGACCGCCCTGACTTTTATTGCCATGATTGCGGCACCTGCGGTGCTGTACATCTATGCGCCCGGCTTCCATGACGACCCAGAGAAATTCGCCTTGGCGACAGACATGTTCCGTCTGACCATACCGTATTTGCTATTTATGTCACTGACCGCTTTTGCCAGCAGTATCTTGAACAGTTATGGGTCTTTTTCAACCCCGGCTTTTTCACCTGTGTTGCTGAATATCACCATGATTGCAGCAGCATGGTGGTTAACGCCCTATATGGCCGAACCGATTATGGCCTTGGGCTGGGCAGTAGTAATTGCCGGTATTTTGCAGCTGGTGATTCAAATTCCAGAGCTGTGGCGTAAAAAATTGCTGATTCCGCCTAAAGTGGATTTCAAACACGAAGGTGTGGATCGCATCATGAAATTGATGCTCCCGGCACTGTTTGGTGTTTCGGTCACGCAAATTAACCTGTTGTTGAATACCATTTGGGCATCGTTCATGCAGGATGGTTCGGTATCCTGGTTATACAGTGCAGAACGTATGACCGAATTGCCTTTGGGTTTAATTGGGGTAGCCATTGGTACGGTGATTTTACCGTCATTGTCTGCACGCCATGCCGAGCAAGATCTGCACAAGTTCCGTGGCATGATTGATTGGGCGGCCAAAGTCATTATGTTGGTTGGCATTCCAGCCAGTATCGCCTTATTTATGCTGTCGACACCTATTATTCAAGCCTTGTTCCAGCGTGGGCAATTTACTCTTGAAGATACGAAAATGACCGCATTGGCCTTGCAATGTATGAGTGCCGGGGTGATTTCCTTTATGCTGATTAAAGTCTTTGCCCCAGGTTTTTATGCGCAGCAAGATACCCGCACACCGGTACGCGTTGGCTTGATGGCGGTGGCAGCCAATGCCATTTTAAATATAATCTTTATTGGTTTTTTTAAGTTAATTGACTGGCATGCCGAGCATATGGCTTTGGCCTTGGCTTCATCAGGTTCAGCCTTGGTCAATGCCGGCATGCTGTATTTCTATCTGCATAAACGCAATATTTTCCGCTTTGCCGGGCACTGGAAAAAACTTTTCCTTCAATATGCAGTTGCCAATGCTGCCATGATTGCTGCCCTATGGTATGGCTTAAGCTGGTACAACGGAGATGTATCACAGTGGATGCGTATACTTGAAGTAATCGGTTTGTGTGTAGTGGGTGTGGTGGCTTATGCGATTGGTTTATTGGTAACAGGCTTTAGACCACGCCACTTACGACCTTAATCTTTAGATCAAAACTTTAGAGCGTTAGATAAGTTGTATAAAGAGTGATCTAATGCTTGAGATTGAGACTGAATGAATCAACTATGAAAAAGAGCCTGTATAGGCTCTTTTTTTGATCAAGTGAGATATTTTTAAGGAGGTCATTCAACTAAACTCTTCCCCGGGAGAGGAAGCCGACGATTGCCAGAATAACGGCAACGACGAGTAAAATAACCGCAAAATCTTTAGATAATCCTGCGACACCAGCAAAACCTAGTAGACTGGCAATCAGTGCAATCACAGCAAAAATAATCGCCCAACGGAACATAAGCTTTCTCCATGTGTTGTTATTTTCAGGGTTGTTTCAGTATAGGGGCGGAAAATTTCCAACAGTGTTATGCTTGTGTTTAAAAAATGTTCACTTTGACGGCAAATCTATGATTTGAAGTAAAAATCATGTTTATTCCCTGTAAACTTGTACCCCTTATCATCGTTATCACTTTTCTGGTTTTCTCACTGCTATGACTGAACAATTACGTCCACAATTCTGGAAAAAATATGCTTTGGCTGAACTGACAACAGCTGAATGGGAAGCATTGTGTGATGGTTGTGGCTTATGCTGTTTAATCAAATTGGAAGATGAAGAGCTGCAAGAAGTCGCTTATACCAAGGTGGCCTGCAAACTTTTAGATTGCAAAACTGCACGTTGTAGTAATTATGAGCAGCGACTTGAATATGTACCGGATTGTATTCAGCTGACCCCAGAAAAATTAGATACTATTCACTGGCTCCCGCCGAGCTGTGCTTACCGCCGTTTAAAAGAAGGCAAGAATTTACCGACCTGGCATTATTTAAATACAGGAACACGTGACAGTGTGATCAAAGCCAGAAAATCGGCAGCAGGCCGTTGTATTTCCGAAACGGAAGTTAATGAAGATGATCTTGAGGAATATATTGTGCGCTGGGTGCGTTAACCGCCTGTTCATCATCATGTAATCTCTGGCTGAAAGCATTTGGAAATCTCATCCTCACCCCGACCTGACACAGCGATTTTTTTGTAAAACCGCTCATTTGAAATACGCGATATTAAAATTACATAGTAGACTTGCTTTAAGTACAGTCAAGAAATAACAAGATGTCTGAGAGCCATATACCACTTCCTGAACGACTTCGCCCGCGTGACTTGTCCGAAATTATTGGTCAAGATCATCTATTAGGGGCTGGTGCGCCATTACGTCAAATGATTGATCAAGGACATTTACCTTCGATTATTTTTTGGGGGCCACCCGGGGTAGGAAAAACCACGATTGCTTTGCTTTTGGCACAGGCGGTGGATCGGCCATTTGTGAGTTTATCGGCACTCAATACCGGGGTAAAAGAACTACGTGAAGTGATTGCCGAAAGTGGTGATTTACTGACACCTGTAGTTTTTATTGATGAAATTCATCGTTTTAACAAGTCACAGCAAGATGCCTTATTGAATGCAGTCGAGAAGGGCAAAATCACTTTAATTGGAGCGACCACAGAAAATCCTTCTTTTGAAGTGAACAATGCCTTGTTATCGCGCTGTCAGGTTTATACCTTAAATGTCTTGGATGAAGAGGCGATTAAGACCTTGGTAAATAAGGCAATCCAGCAAGATGCTTTTTTAAAAGAACGCTATATTCAAATTGAAGAATACGAAGCCTTGTTGCAATTTGCTGCTGGAGATGCGCGTAAAGCACTCAACCTGCTGGATTTAATTGCCAGCACTTTTGAGCCGGAACTGGAAAATATCATTACCAATGCCATTGTGGTGAAAGTGGCACAGCAGAATATTGCCCGTTATGACAAATCGGGCGAGCAGCATTATGATCTGGTTTCTGCGTTTATTAAGTCGATTCGCGGCAGTGACCCGGATGCCGCTTTGTACTGGATGGCACGCATGCTGAAAGGTGGGGAAGATCCGGTGTTTATTGCCCGCCGTATGCTTATTGCCGCTTCGGAAGATATTGGTAACTCAAATCCGAATGCCTTGCTGCTGGCAGGAGAATGCTTCCGTTCGGTACAGGCGGTGGGCATGCCGGAATGCCGGATTATTTTGGGTCAATGTGCCGTGTATTTGGCCACCAGTGCCAAAAGTAACAGTACTTATCTGGCCATTAACAAGGCGCTCGACTTAGCTGAAAAAACCTCGAATTTACCTGTGCCGTTACATTTACGCAATGCACCGACCAAGCTGATGAAAGAACAGGGCTATGGGGTGGATTACTTATATCCGCACAATTATCCAGAGCATTTTGTCTTGCAAGAGTATATGCCGCCTGAATTAAAGGGCATCAAGCTGTATGAGTCGGCACGTAATAAACGTGAAGTGGAAGGGGAGCGTTTACAGCAACGCCGTTGGCAACAGCAACAACAGCAGCAATAAGCCAAAAAAAAAGCCCAATCCATAGGAGGGATTGGGCTGAAAATAGGATGTCTTTGGGGAGATACATCCTAGAGGGTAAACTCAAATTCTGGCCGGCAAGAAAAATGCTATAAAGCCACCTACTCCAACATCTTGCTGCCTGGTATGTGAGATATATTAAGTAAAAAACAGAATATTGTAAAAACGATCATTTTTATTATTAATATCTGTTTTTTCGATTTATAGAGCATAAAAAAACCGAGCTAAACAGCCCGGTTTTTTTGAATCAGATGACTGATTAGATATCAGTAAGATCGATACCTAAACGTGCAGCAACTTCTTCATAAGCTTCAACAACACCGCCTAAACCTTGACGGAAACGGTCTTTGTCGAGTTTTTTCTTGGTGTCTTTGTCCCATAGACGGCAACCATCTGGAGAGAATTCATCACCCAGCACGATACGGTCGTGGAATACACCAAATTCAAGTTTGAAGTCCACAAGTAACATGTTACCTGCATCGAACAAGCCTTTCAGCACTTCGTTAACTTTGTAAGTTAACTCTTTCATTTGTGCAAGTTGTTCAGCAGTCGCCCAACCTAAAGCAATCGCTTGAGATTCGTTCACCATTGGATCGCCAAGCGCATCATCTTTGAAGAACAATTCGAAAGTAGGTGGAACAAGTTCTTTACCTTCTTCTACACCTAAGCGACGGCATAATGAACCGGCAGCATAGTTACGCACTACACATTCAACCGGAATCATTTTTAATTTTTTCACTAAAACTTCAGTTGGAGAAAGAAGTTTTTCGAAGTGAGTTTCAATGCCAGCAGCAGCCAATTTTTCCATGATGAAGGCGTTAAAACGGTTGTTCACCTTGCCTTTACGATCCAGCTGTTCGATTTTTTCGCCGTTAAATGCAGATGCATCGTCACGGAAGACTAGGATAAGGTGATCTGCGCTGTCTGTTTCATAAACAGATTTCGCTTTACCAGTATAGAGCAAGGTTTGTTTCAACATGGGGGGAACCTTTTTCAAAAAAAAATGCCTAGTACGACTAGGCTGGCCAATTTTGGTAAATCTGGGTTAACAGTTCTGCAGCTTTTTCTTTGTCTGCAAAGCTGTTATCGGCATTGAACACAGCGATGTTATTACTTGCACCTACAGATGTCAGTCTTAATACATAGATCTGTTGATCGACCTTAATGGTGACTTCGTAACGATTTTTACTTTGACCCACAATGGTATGGTTCAGGCTGCTGAGGGTAGCAAGTGTGTACTGCCAAATTGTAGCAGAATTTCCGTCTATTTTGAGCAACGGATTTTGGTTTCCATCACGAACCAGCTGCGGACGACCGACATTTGTACTGTCGTCCTGGGCATTTGCTACTGCATTGGTCTGTGCCTTATCGGGGCGGGGAAGAGCAAAACGGTTGCCACGCTTATTTTCAAGCTTAGGTGCATGCTCAATGGCAAGCGGGTCAACCGTTGGAGATGGATACAATGGCGTTGCTGGTCGAACCATTGAACCTTCCGGATATTTCAGGGGTTCAAGGGTTGCTGTATTTTTATAGTCCAGCGAACCATTACTGATTCCCATGGAACTACAACCCACCAAACTGAATGCCGAAAGTGCAAGGGTTAAACCAAAACGTAATTGCATAATATTGTGCTCTTTATTTAATGACACCCGAAGCGTTCAGTGCTTCACGCAATGGGGTACGATATTGTTCTGCAAGAGGAGTTAATGGTAAGCGAATACCGGTACCAATTAAGCCCATTTCATGGAGTGCCCATTTCACAGGAATTGGGTTAGATTCACAAAATAAAATATTGTGTAAATTTGCAACTTTATTATTTAATGCTTCAGCACCTTCTGCATCACCTGCGAGTGCAGCAGCACAGATCAGGCTCATTTCATTAGGTGCCACATTGGCAGTAACCGATATGTTGCCTTTAGCGCCCAGACCCATAAGCTGGTATGCCGTAGCATCATCGCCAGAATAAACAGTCATGTCTTTGCCGTTTAATCCTTCAATGAGTTCCTTACCACGGGCGACGTCGCCGGTTGCATCTTTAATGCCGACAATTTGTGGAATATCTGCTAGACGAATCACGGTTTCATTTAACATGTCTACGCCAGTACGGCCTGGAACGTTATACAGAATTTGAGGTAAGTCTACCGCTTCAGCAATCGCTTTATAATGCTGATATAAACCTTCTTGGGTTGGCTTATTGTAGTAAGGGGTGACCAAGAGTGCAGCATCTGCGCCTAGTTCTTTGGCTTCTTTGGTCAGTTCAATCGCTTCATGGGTAGAGTTAGCACCCGTACCTGCAATTACAGGAATACGTTTGTTGGCCACACGAATGATTTCTTTAATCACCTGGGTATGTTCAGCCATGCTTAAAGTTGATGCTTCACCTGTAGTACCCACAGCAACAATACTGTTGGTGCCTTGCGCTACATGCCACTCAACGAGCTTTTCTAGACCCTTCCAATCTACGCTGCCATCTTCAAACATTGGGGTGACGATTGCGACAATTGAGCCTTGAATGATCTGTGCTTGCTGAGTCATTTTAAAAAAATATCCTATTTGCCCATCCGGTGAGGTAGAAAAACATAAATTTGGATGGTTACGTATTTTGATTTATAGCCAATTCAACTCAATTGAATGAAATTGAATAATGCTTATGCAAATTATGAACGAACAAGCGGTGAAGAACAATATGCTTTAGTCAAACCATCTAAAAACTTTATGAAAAGCAAGTGAAAAGTCTAGCCAACACCAGCAAATTAATTTTTTAAATTGAACACAGCTGAAAGGTTTCTTAGGGCTGATCTTAAAAATGAGGTTTTTTAACTGGAGAAATGAATGGTCGATATCACAAGAAATGTAGGTTTAAGTCAATAGAATCAATAATTCCGGGTAAAAACATCAGAATTTAAGATTTAATTATGATTAGCATAGACGTTAAATCAATATAAATCGGTCATTTAATTTATCCAAATGATCATTAAAAACTTAAGAAATAATCAGTTAAAACTATTAATCTATTTTAACCCTTTTTGCATAAGATGATTTTCAGAATTGAAATAATAAGGGTCATGTTGATTTTTTGTGTGTTGATTAAACTTGATTAAGTGCTTTTGCGACTATGTGTTTTGGTATCGAAAAGTTTTAAATATCCCGTATTTTTGTCAATAAAGTGTAGATTCTTCCACTTATTGGTAGTTATTTGAATTTCCAGACTCATAGATGATGGCTTTCTTTTTGTAATGCTGATTGAACAAGGATAATCCAATGGAAAAATCAGATAATAAGCATGCCATCGTCACGGTAGCGATCTGTTTTCTGATTGCTGTGATTGAAGGTCTGGATATTCAGGCAGCCGGCATCGCCGCTGCAGGTATTCGTGAGTATTTTGGTCTCGACAGCTCTCAGTTGGGTGTGTTTTTTAGTGCAGGTATTCTGGGTTTATTACCAGGTGCACTGATCGGTGGCCGACTTGCTGACCGGATTGGTCGTAAAAAAGTGTTGGTCTGGTCGACAGCAACATTTGCTGTATTTACCTTATGTACAGTTTGGGTCAACAGCTTCAATAGTCTGCTGGCAGTACGTTTTCTGGCAGGTGCGGGTCTTGGTGGTGCAATGCCGATTTTGATCACGCTGGCATCAGAAGCAGTATCTCCAAAAAATCGTGGTCGTGCAGTGGGCTTGATGTACTGTGGTATGCCAGTCGGTGCTGCGATTTTATCTTTAATTGCTGCCACTGAATTTGGTGCCAACTGGAAGAATGTTTTCTACTTGGGTGGTTTATTACCTGTCTTCGTGATTCCACTCATGATGTGGTTCTTGCCTGAGTCAAAGGAATACCTGAAGGCCAAGAACAAAACCGCAGCAGAACTTGCCGTTTCACCACAAGGTTCATTTAAGGACCTGTTTAATTCCAATAACCTGTTACGCACGATCTGTATCTGGGTGAGCTACTTCTTTACCCTGATGGTGGTTTACATCATGCTGAGCTGGCTACCATCATTGTTTATGGAACTGGGCTTTACCCGTCAAAACGGTTCAACCGCACAGTTCTACTTCATGGTGACTGCGACCATCGGTACGATTATTCTGGGTATGTTGACCGATCGCTGGAAGAAAGCTTACGTCATCCTGTTGATGTACGGTGGTATCCTCGCGGGTTTACTGGCACTAAATGGTGCAAGCTCGCTTAACCAGATGTATATGGCAGCAGCATTGGCAGGTGCATTTGTGATCGGCTGTCAGGGCGTACTGTATGCCTTTGGTAGTATCGTGTATCCGACCGAAGTACGTGGTACTGGTGTAGGTGTTGCTTCTGCAGTAGGCCGTATCGGCGCAATGCTTGGCCCTGTGATTGCAGGTCAGTTACTGACTGCAGGCTTTGGTGCAGCAGGGGTTATTACCGCAGCGATTCCATGTATTATTATCTCTGCAGTATGTATGCTGATCCTGGTGAACCGCACCAAGGTGTAATACTGAAAAGATTAAAAAAAGCCTGCATTTGCAGGCTTTTTTTATGCTCAGAATTTAAAAAAATCATCATGCTATTGATAGGGAAAATTTTCTGTTTTTCTTATCGTTTGCGATGAAATAAAAACAACTCTTTAATTTATTATTCATTGCAAAATGATGCAGATATTGAACTGATTCCAATATTGATCCGAATGAACAGTCATTCTATTTTTATCGGTAGTGCTAAAAATACTCTACTATATTTGCTCTATGCTTGGGCATAAATCGAGATTTCAGGGGATGAAAACGGATGCAAAATAATGTCGTATTACTGGTGGTGGACGTACAACGAGGATTTACCCCAGGCGGTAATCTGGCCGTAGCGAATGCCGATCAGATCATTCCAAATATCAATGTATTGGGGCAGTATTTTAACAATATTGTCCTGACTCAAGACTGGCATCCTGAAAATCATATCTCTTTTGCAGACAATCATTCTGGTAAGGCGGTTTATGACAGTATTCAGCTCGACTATGGCAGTCAGGTCTTATGGCCAAGCCATTGTGTACAAGGCACTACTGATGCAGAACTTCATCCAGAGCTCAATTTACCGACGGCACAATTGATTATCCGCAAGGGCACTCATGTCCATATCGACAGCTATTCAGCCTTTTTGGAAGCAGATCAAAAAACCACAACCGGTTTGGCCGGCTATTTAAAAGAACGTGGTATTGATACCGTTTTTATTGCAGGAATTGCCACTGATTTTTGTGTGGCATGGACAGCAATAGATGCCTGCAAACTGGGCTTTAAAACCTATGTGATTTCCGATGCCACTAAGGGCATCGATTTACACGGTTCATTGCAACATGCCTGGCAAGATATGCTGGCAGCTGGAGTAAAACGTATTCTGGTCAAAGATATTGTTCAGCAACAGGCCTCATAAACAGTTTAATCCAGTCTGGGAAAAGTCTAATTTTTTGTTGCTTAATGTTGTAAAGGTTACTTCCTGGACGAGATACTAGAATAAATATCGGATTGATTTTTATGTCTTATTTCTTGCGCTTTACGCAATTTATTCAGAAAACCTTTGCCCTGTGGGTAGTACTATTTGCCGCTATTGCTTTAATTTTCCCGGAAGCCTTTGTCTGGCTGAAAGCCTATATCGCCTGGATGCTGGGAATCATCATGTTCGGTATGGGCATGACCATGACTGTCGATGACTTTAAAGGCGTATTGCAAAGTCCTAAAGCGGTTGGGATTGGCGTAGCGGCACAATTTATTGTCATGCCAGGATTGGCCTATGGCTTATGTCAACTGTTTCAATTGCCGCCTGAAATTGCCATAGGCGTGATTCTGGTCGGCTGTTGCCCCGGTGGGACAGCCTCCAATGTGATTACCTATATGGCCAAAGGTAATACGGCTTTGTCTGTGGCCTGTACTTCGGTTTCGACTCTTTTGGCGCCTGTATTAACCCCGGCCATTTTTTATCTTCTGGCCAGCCAGTGGATTGAAATTAATGCCCTGTCGATGCTGGGTTCTATTCTTCAGGTGATATTGTTCCCGATTATTCTGGGCTTGATTGTGCGCTCGATATTCAAGCAAAAAGTTGATGCCTATATTCAAGTGATGCCGCTGATTTCAGTATTTGCCATTGTGGCGATTGTGGCTGCGATTATTGCAGGCAGTAAGACTCAAATTTTGCAATCCGGTTTATTGATTTTGGGCGTGGTCGCGCTGCACAATGGTCTGGGCTATTTACTGGGTTTTTGGGCAAGCCGTTTCTTTAAACTGCCTTATGCAGACAGTAAAGCTATTGCCATTGAAGTGGGGATGCAAAACTCGGGTCTAGGCGTGGCTTTGGCTGCAGTGCATTTTGCTGCATCCCCAATAACCGCAGTGCCAAGTGCAATTTTCAGTTTATGGCATAACATTTCAGGACCTGCATTAGCCAGTTATTGGGCAAGCAGGACAGATAAAATAGAATAATGCTTAAAAGATCTCTGCTGACTTCAGTGGTACTTCAGCACAGAATTTTAGCAATAAAAAGCCGAGTTCATGAACCCGGCTTTTTTTATTGAGCTGTTTTTAAGATGCTTTGGATTGCTTGGCTTTTAAAATTTCAGTTCTAAAGGTTTGTGCCAATTCGGCCACTTTGCTGTCCATCCCGTTCATCATAAAGGCATGACGGGTGAGCACATTGGTTGGATTCGGTATGCTGACCAACTGGTAACAATCTGAAATACCTTTAAGTAATTCATTCGGTAAATGAATGGCACTTTCTTTGGCTGCCAGTTGTTGTACCAGACGTTCTGCCGCTTGCACAGGGCTGAGGTGCATCGCCTCAACATGGTTGGAAATGGCACTGCGTGTTTGCAACACGAAACGCTTTTCTTCACGATAGCGTTTGTATAGCACATCAGATAATAACTGGAATACGGTACTGATCATCACCAGACATTGCACCGCATTCGGTGTTTCGACCGACATGCTAATGGTTGCCCCATGTTCATCAAATTTATGTACAGTGGAGATATCTGAACTATTCAATTTGTAGTGCTGAACACAGAGTTCAGCGGCTTTATTCAGGAAAATCTGACATAAATTAAAATAAGGAACAGAAACGGTTTTATTGACCGAATCCATCAGCTGTTTTGGATCATAAAACTGAATATTTAATGCAATACAATTGTCATCCAGCACCACAGGCTTGGATTCTTTGGTTTTAGCTTTAGCCTGAGCGTTGTTCTGCGCCTGAGCAATCGCGACTGCGGCATTGTGCTGTTCTTGTTCCAAAGCCTGAGTCAGGGTTTGAATTTCATGTTTGAGGCGTGATTCATTATTGATACGCGCCAGATATTCGGTACGGCTTGGACGGGCAATGGCACGATAAGCTAACCATAATAAGCCATGAATCAGCAACGATAATAAAATCGCCAGCCATTGGGTACGTAAAATCTCCCCTATACTTGGCTGAATCAGGGTAATTTCAATACTGCCGACTTTCTTTTCATTTTGCAGTGCTTCACGAACAAAAACTTCGCCTTGGCGTGTCTTGGTTAAACCACCTGTTGCCAGTACCTGATTATTCGCATCTAAAATACGGATAGAAGCCACACTCGGGTTGGTGGCATAACGGTCGGCCAGTAAAGCCAATGACACCGTATTGGCCGGTTCCAGCTCGGACAGGCTGTCTGTGACCAGTTGCGAGGTCATCAGCTGTCCCTGACTGGCGCGGTTAGCATTCAACTGATGCGTCGTCGCAAGTACCAGTAAAAAGGTGTGAAAAGCAAAACTTACAATCAGTAGGCTAGCAAATAGCCCTTGTCTAGGCGCATTCAACGTAAACTTCCAAGGCATTTATGTTCAAATTCGATTATGATTCTAGCAATAGTTGTAGCTCAGATCCGAGTCAATTCATGCGAGAAATCATTCTTATATCATTTTTGGGACCCGACCAGCCTAATCAATTTACACGATTAATGCAGGTATTGTCCGTCCATTCGTTACAAATTTTGGACGTTGGACAAGCCGTCATCCACAACCAACTGACTTTAGGTATTGTTGTTTCGTCAGATGACCAAACTGCTACAGCATTAGCCATGAAGGAGATTCTGATTCTAGCACATGATATTGGCTTAACAGTGCGCTTTAAACCAATCTCTACATCAGAATATGATCAATGGGTGAGTGAAGGGGGACAGACCCGTTATATCGTGACGGCACTGGCACCGGAATTAACAGCATCACACCTGCAGGCAGTGACTCAGATTGTCTCCAACCAGGGCTTTAATATTGAAACCGTGACCCGTTTGTCGGGTCGTCCGGAGCTGGATATTCAAGCCGATGGACCTAAACGCTCTTGCGTGCAATTTGGCTTGAAAGGACAAATGCTGGATGCCACTGCCATGCGTGCGGCATGCTTGCGTTTATCGACTGAATTAAGCGTCGATGTTGCGGTGCAAGAAGATAATGCTTACCGTCGCAATCGTCGTCTGGTCTGCTTTGACATGGACTCGACCTTGATTGAGCAGGAAGTGATTGATGAGTTGGCGATTGAGGCCGGTGTCGGTGAGCAAGTTGCTGAAATTACTGAACGCGCCATGCAAGGGGAACTTGATTTCCAGCAAAGCTTCCGTGCCCGTGTCGCCTTATTAAAAGGTATGGATGCTTCTGTTTTACCTCAAATTGCCGAGCGCTTAACCGTGACGGAAGGGGCAGAGCGCCTGATTTCAACCTTGAAAGCCTTGGGTTACAAGACCGCCATTCTTTCCGGTGGTTTCCAGTATTTTGCCGAATACCTGCAAGAAAAACTGGGGATTGATGAAGTCCATGCCAACATTTTGGATGTACAAGATGGTGTGGTTACCGGTGAAGTCAAAGGACATATTGTAGATGGTGCCCGTAAAGCCTTATTGCTGCGTGAACTGGCTGCGAAAATGGGTATTTCACTGGAACAGGCCATTGCCGTAGGGGATGGTGCCAATGACTTGCCAATGCTGTCTATTGCCGGTTTAGGTGTGGCTTTCCGTGCCAAACCTTTGGTTCGTCAAAATGCCAATCAGGCGATTTCAAGTGTCGGCCTTGATGGAGTACTCTATCTGCTCGGCGTACATGATAAAGATCTGAGTCGTGCCTAAAGATTGAAATTTATTGACTAAACGCGACATTGATGTCGCGTTTTTTGTTTAAAAACAGGCAAAATACGATGAACGGTAGCCAGGCATTGCCGATAAAAACAGCATTCAAGCCATTCAGGAAAAAAGTTTTTTTATTGATTAAAATGAGTTGTTTTTTTGTAATGACACGGCAAGTCCGAGCCCATCTCGTTTCCAGAAAAAGTTAAAAATAAAAAAATGTAATGACAAAATAATATTGCGACAAGGTATGTCGCTTACTGAAAATACAAGACTTTTTTTCTTAAAAAAACTCCGCATAATGCTTGCATAGAGATTGATATAAATATATTTCATCATTTATTCACGCTATCGGGGATTTGATTTAGACCCATATAAAAGTGTCAAAATCCTATATAGGACGGAGGTTTTTATGGTTACAGCGAATTTAGCAACCATTGTTGGCTTAAGCTTGATTGCGGCTGCTTTGATAGCTGTTTTCTTCTCGCCTTATCGTCGTTTGTTAAGCTATATGTTTGCAGGTATGCTGTTTTGGGGAGTGATTGAAGCCATTCGCTTCAGCACACAAATCGTTTTTGATTTACCCATGGCATACAGCTATCTGACTGCGTTAATGTCGGTGATGGTTATTGTAACTATGCTGCTATTACGTGAAGATCGTCGTGCAGAACGAGCTTTAGCCAAACGTCAGTATATTGAACATACACCAGTTTATGACGATGAACAGCAACAGTGTTCAAGCCGTTAATTTGTAAGATCTATAAATTAAATTAAAAAAATAAAAAGATGTGCTCAGGCACATCTTTTTTTGTTCATTATTGTTATACAAAGCCTTACTTCAAAAAACACAAGTTATGGTAGGATAAGTCGTCAATTTTCCAACAATTACAATAGGCTTAAATGTCATGAAACTATCTTCGATTCCTGTCGTAAAATTACCACTGGTCGATGTAAGCACGGATCCGCTTGATTTGTTAGTTGCGGGCTTGGCTTTGCGTATGAAGCAATTGGCTCGTACCAGTCCAAAATTTATTGAGCTGGTTCATGAACGTCAATTCCGCATTCAAATTGGTACTGACCTGGGTGTTGCACGTCAAATTATTGTAAACAATGGACAAATTGACACAGTAGCAGGTGATGTGGAAAAAGCGGACTTCATTTTGCAGTTTGCAGACAGTGAACAAGGTGTAAAAACTTTAATAAAAGGTGATCCAAGCGCTTTCATGACTGGCATGCAAAATGGAACCATTAAAATGGAAGGAGATTTTGGTCTTTTGGTCTGGTTTAACAAAGTTGCCAAACTGATTCCACCAAAATTACCTAAGCCAGTACAAGAAAAAGTGAAATTGGTGCGTTCATTTATCCGTGAAAAAACCGGTAAATAATTTCAGATCTGCATTTAAAAATAAAAAAGCCCTCGAATGAGGGCTTTTTTAATGGTTAATATCTTGTGTCGTTTATTCAACTTCCAGGTTAAAAGTCACCGGTCCATCATTGACCAGATGCACTTTCATATCGGCTGCAAAAATGCCAGTTTGCACATTCTCAAATTGTGATTTTGCATATTCAACCAATTGTTCATAAAGTGCTTTGGCTTCACTTGGCGGCATCGCTGGACCAAAGTCAGGACGTAAGCCTTTTTGCGTTTGCGCCATTAAGGTAAATTGTGAAACCAATAATAATCCGCCACCCGCTTGACTGACATTCCAGCCCATCTTGCCTTGTTCATCATCAAAAAAACGATATTTCAAGATCTTGTCGATCAGCTTTTTGCCTTTTTCAAGATTGTCTTCTTTACCTAGACCTAGAAACACCAAAATGCCATGTTGAATTTCACCAGTCGTTTCACCATCGACTACGACTTTGGCTTCTAAAACTCGTTGTAATAAGGCACGCATAATTTAACCAAATCAGTTATTTCAAATTTGCGGTGAATTGTAGCAAATACGTGCTTAAAGGCTTTAAAAACTCGTGATTTGTATAGGTGAATTTAAAAAATCTAAATGAATCGATAAAGATGAAAGTCTCTTTTGCCCTCTGTACTTTAGACAGACCCTTTTTAAAAGGGTTGAGCTTGTGTTTTAAGATGGATTGGAGTGATTTGAAAGAATGAAATGTTATTTTGGTGATGGATAAATGAGACATAACTTATTCAATAGTTTCCTGTATTTACGAAAACATTGGTTTTATAGTGAAAAAAATATGCTTTAATGCGGATAGTTGATAAAAACTGAAAGTGATATGTCCGCAATCATCCATTCATTATTAGATACCGACCTGTATAAATTCACCATGTTACAGGTGGTTCTGCATAAATTTCCTCAAACCCATAGCGTCTACCATTTTCGTTGTCGTAATTTAGAAGATACCGTTTATCCACTGACGGATATTTTGGATGATTTGAATCAGCAGCTCGATTATTTATGTCAGCTCAAGTTTAAAGAAGATGAGTTGCAATATTTACGTAGCTTGCGTTTTATCAAAAGTGACTTTGTTGATTATCTGGAATTATTCCAGCTGAAACGTCGTTTTATTAAAGTCAGTATTGATGAACAAGGTCGTTTGGATATTTGGGTTGAGGGCCCCATGGTTCAGGCGATGATGTTTGAAATCTTTGTGCTGGCCATTGTCAATGAACTGTATTTCACGCGCATTCGTAGTGATGAAGTCTTGGCAGAAGGCGAGCGTCGCTTACAGGCGAAAATTGCCCTGACTCAAAAATATCAATCAGAACAAAATCCGGAAGATCCACCATTCTTGGTGTCCGATTTTGGTACTCGCCGTCGTTATAGCTTTGCATGGCAAAAACATGTGATTGAACAATTTCATGCGGCAGTACCGAATATCTTCCGTGGTACCAGCAATGTCCTGATTGCCAAACAATTAGACATTACCCCGATTGGTACCATGGCACATGAATTTTTACAGGCTTTTCAGGCTTTGGATGTGCGTTTACGCGATTTCCAGAAAGCGGCACTGGAAACCTGGGTGCAGGAATATCGTGGCGATTTAGGTATTGCCCTGACCGACGTGGTCGGTATGGATGCTTTCTTACGTGACTTTGATTTGTATTTTGCCAAACTGTTTGATGGTTTGCGTCATGACAGCGGCGATCCCTACGAATGGGGGGATAAAGCCTATGTCCACTACAAAAAACTTAAAATTGACAGCAAAACCAAGATGCTGACTTTTAGTGATGGCTTGAATATTGAAAAAGCCTGGAATTTACATCAATACTTTAAAGACCGTTTCCAGGTCAGCTTTGGGATTGGCACCAATTTAACCAATGACATGGGACAAACCCCATTGAATATTGTGTTGAAACTGGTGGAATGTAATGGTCAATCGGTGGCAAAAATTTCCGATAGCCCAGGAAAAACCATGACCGATAACGACACCTTTTTGGCTTATTTACGTCAGGTATTTAATCTCGCTGAAACGGCATAATCATGCATGCTATATCTGATTTTTTGCTAAACCAAAGCAAAAAATCAGCATAATAGTGAAAATGAGTTATGCTAAGATCGGCAATGTTGATCTAAATAAAACATGAAAAAGTATGACTGTATCTGCATTTAATTTTGGTCTGCTGATAGAAGCAGAAGAGCTGGTTCCGTTTTTAGGCAATGAAAAATTACGCATTGTCGATTTAAGCCGTCGTTCTGTTTATGATCAATTGCATATTCCACATGCTATTCATGTTCAACCGAAGCAGCTGGTACGTCAAGAAGAACAAGCCTCAGGTTTATTGCCCGATGTAGAGGGTTTAAAAGCGCTGATTGAATATTTGAATATTTCTCCTGAACATCATGTGGTTGCCTATGATGATGAAGGTGGTGCATGGGCAGGGCGTTTGATCTGGAACCTGCATTGTATGGGTTTTGAAAATACCAGTTTATTGAATGGCGGTATTCATGCCTGGTTGGCCGCGAGTTTGCCGACTTCCTCAGCAGCTGAAACTTTTACACCTGTAGACAAGCTGGTGGAAATCAATCAGGCGCATATTGATCAATACCGTATTGAATATGCAGATCTTTTAGAGCAAGTCCAAAACCATGACATTCAATTGTGGGATTGCCGTACCGAAGATGAATATACCGGTCTTCGACTCGCAGCGCGACGCGGCGGTCACATTCCAAATGCCCGACATTTTGAATGGAGTACTGCCCTAAATCGTGAAAATCATTTAAAATTACATTCCTTAGAACGCACTCAGCAACGCTTGGAACAATTGGGTTTCAATTTAAAACAACCTGTGGTGGTGTATTGTCAGTCGCATCACCGTTCAGGTTTGGCCTATATTTTGGGCCGGTTACTCGGTTGGAAAATTCAGGCTTATGATGGTGCGTGGAGTGAATGGGGCAACCGTCCCGACAGTCCGATTATTACCGGAGAGTTACCATCTTGAGCTTCGCATCACGTTTAAAAAAACAAATTTTTATTCAAGCACAACGTGTTGTGCCACAACACCAATTATCTCGTGTCGTGGGTAAACTGGCTGCCAGTGAACATCCGATTATCAAAAATACCGTGATTCAGGCTTTTAAAGCCCAGTATGGAATTGATATGTCGATTGCTGAACAAAGCAATGCATTGAAATTCAAATCATTTAACGAATTTTTTACCCGCTCTTTAAAACAAGGCGTACGTAAAATCGATAGTGATACCCGTAGTATTGTGTCACCTGCAGATGGCGCAATTTCACAGCTGGGTAAAATCGAAGATGGCGATATTTTTCAGGCCAAAGGGCAAAGCTTTTCGGTGGAAAAACTGATTGCCGATCCGCAACTGGCGGAACCCTTTAAAAATGGTCATTTTGCTACAGTGTATTTATCACCTAAAGATTACCACCGTGTGCATATGCCTTTTGCCGGGACTTTGACTGAAACCCTGTATGTTCCAGGTGAATTGTTCTCGGTGAATCAAACCACAGCGGAAAACATTCCGGGACTGTTTGCCCGTAATGAACGTATGGTCTGCCTGTTTGATACTGAACTGGGCCGTATGGCGGTGGTTTTAGTGGGTGCCATGATTGTTGCAGGCATTGAAACTGTAGCTACCGGTAAGGTGAAACCGACTGGACATCTGGAATTGAACCAGCACAACCTGTTCCTTGAGAAAGGCGCAGAGTTGGGACGTTTCTACTTGGGTTCAACTGCGGTAATTTTATTTGAAAAAGATAAAATGCAGTGGGACGCGATGTTTAAAGCCAACTCTGTTGTAGAGATGGGTGAGGCTTTGGGGCATACGGTTTAATAATAATCCTTCTCCCTATGGGAGGAGGTTAGGTGGAGGGGCTTTTAAGTATTACCTCTCCCTAACCCTCTCCTAGCAGGAGAGGGAATTTAAGCTATTAAAAAGCGCCTAATTTAGGCGCTTCTTTTTAATGTCTAAAAACTAGCGTTTTACCACAATAGAATCAATGCCACTGCGTTGCAAGGTTTGCTGGGCAATAATCGCAGCTTCAGAAGAATCATAAGGCCCAGAAATCACCCGATACCAGGTTTGACCACCTTCCACTGTTTTCACCACATCGGCAGATAAACCATTCAAGATAATTTCAGCACGGCGGGCATCGGCACTATCCGGATCGGGATAGCTACGAACCTGCAGAATATAACTCGGCTGGTGGGCAACTGGTGCTTCAGAAGTTTCCAGTCTTGGTTCGGCTGTCTCAGCCGGGGGAGCCGTTTCAGCTTCCGGTGCTTCAACAATCACTACGGTTCCAGAGTTCTTGGTTTCAGGCACTGCCTGATCTGGAATAGGCGTCACTTGCTGCTGTGGCAATAAGTCGTAGAAACGATAATCTTTGTTGGTATCTTCCTGATAGTGTTCAGAACTGATCTGATTTTTCGGTTTAACCGGTGCCCACGGTTTCCATAGCATCAAAGCTACAGCAAAACTCAACACGATTAAAATAACGACAAGCGTTCCCAGCCATGCAGGAATTAATGGCTTTTTCGGCTTATTCGGTCGCTCAGAGACACCGCGCTGCGTTTTTCCAAACACGTGGGATTCCTCGTGTGTTATTTGTGATTTAAATCTATTTAAAAACAAGATTTTATTTTAAAAATAATACCTTGTTTACCCTATTGTCTATAAATCATTAGCTAAGTTTAGATGATCACAAACATGACTTTCGGTGTAAATAACATCGCTGCGCAAGGGTATTAATTATTACATTGCCACCTCAAGCATAGCTTTCGGTCTTGCGGCGATGCAAAACCTTGTTTTGCTTACATCGCCTCAGGAGCAGATACACCTAATAATTCTAAACCATTACGTAAAACCTGCTGTACGTTTACTGAAAGCAATAAACGGGCTTGCGTAAATTCAGCATCATCATTGAGTACTTTATGCTCATTATACCAACCGTGGAATAATGCTGCCAATTCTTTCAGATAGTTACCGACTTGATGCGGTTCATAACTGTTGGCTGCACGAATCACAATTTCAGGGTAAGCCGCAAGTTTAGCTAAAATTTCAGTTTCAGCATCAAGATCAAGTTTCGCAGCAAATTGACGTGCATTCACGGCATCAAAATTCACATTGCTGGATGCTGCTTTTTCAAGCATACGGCAAATACGTGCATGTGCATATTGAATGTAATACACCGCATTGTCTTTACTTTGCGACACAGCAAGATCCAAGTCGAAGTCGATGTGCTGTTCAGACTTGCGCATCACGTAGTAGAAACGCGCAGCATCGTTGCCGACTTCTTTACGCAGGTCACGTAAAGTCACGAACTGACCTGAACGAGATGACATTTGAACCATCTCGCCACCACGCCATAAGCTCACGAACTGGACTAAAAGAACGGTCAATTTTTTCGAGTCATAACCCATGGCATCAATGGCAGCTTTAACACGCGCGATATAACCATGGTGGTCTGAACCCCAGATATCGACGATATCGGTATAGCCACGTTGTAATTTATTCAGGTGGTAAGCAATGTCGGATGCGAAGTAAGTGGTTTGACCATTACGGCGTTTCACGACACGGTCTTTTTCATCGCCAAATTCAGTCGATTTAAACCAGATGTTACCGTCTTGTTCATACAAGAAACCACGTTGATCAAGAGTTTGAAGCGCTTCTTTAATTTTATCCGTCAATGATTCTTCACTGAACCACTGGTTGAAGGTCACACCAAATTCGCCAAGGTCATCTTTAATATCATCAAGAATGGCTTTTAATGCAGCTTGCAAGAAAACGCGGTAGCCTTGACCAATTAATTGTTGTGAATTGAAAATCAAGCCATCGATGTGCTTTTCTTTGTCACCTGAAAGCACGACTTTATTGCCATCTGCATCGAGTTCAGCCGCAAACTGTACATCCTCAGGAACATCTTTATAAACATCAGCGACTGGACGTACATAAGCATCGCCATCTTGGTCGATAATGCTTTGTGCGATTTCTTTTACATAGTCGCCTTGATAGGCATTTTTAGGGAAAACCAGTTGCTGACCGGTTAATTCCAGGTAACGTAAGTATGTAGACGTTGCCAGGATGTCCATTTGACGGCCGGCATCATTGACATAATATTCACGGTCAACTTTGGCACCGGTTGCTTCAAGCAGGTTGGCTACGGTCATACCGTATGCTGCGCCACGACCATGACCTACGTGCAGGCTAGAAGTCGGGTTTGCTGAAACAAATTCGACTTGAATGCGTTTTTCGGCATTGGCTTGGGTACGGCCAAACTGATCTTGTTGCGCTTGAATTTGGTCTAAAACAGCGAAGCGTTGGTCGGCATTTAAAAAGAAGTTAATAAAGCCGGGACCCGCAATTTCTGCTTTGCTGATGTCTGCTACTTCAGGAAGGCTTGCAAGAATTTTTTCTGCAAGATCACGAGGTTTCATACCCGCAGCTTTAGAACCAATCATTGCAATATTTGAAGCGAAGTCACCGTGGCTTCGGTCTTTGGTTCGCGTTAAATGACCGCTGTTATTCCAGTCGGATGGAAGTACACCTTCAGCTTGAAGAGATTGCACTGCATGATCGAGAGCTGCTTGTATTGCCGTATTCATAGTCAGTCGAAAAATAAATGTCGCAGAAAAACAGCAAATATAACAAATTTCACAGTCTTTAGGTGAACCCATTTGTATTGAATGAATCTTGTCCGACAACGAGCGCAGAATTGAGGCCAGATAAATTCTGCAAAAGATTCAAAAAAGCATGATTTATGGCATACATGCTGCTTTTTAGTTTAGCAAGATTATATGTTGAGACCTTAAATTCGTTAAAGCGCCCAGTCAATCAGCGCGCGAATAATGCCCAGAATGAGGCCAATAAAGCCACCGACCACCACACCATTGACCCGAATCATGTGCAAATCACCACCGACTTCATTTTCAATTTTGTCGATCATTTCCCGTGAATCCCATTCATGAATGCGTTCGCTAATAAAACGGATCACTTTTTCACTGTATTGATCACTTAAATTGACAGCAAGTCCACTCATCCGTTCATTCAGCAATTGACGTACTACCGGATTGGAAATGATATTTTCCCCGAGCTGTTGAATCGCAACACGCAGATTGTGCGCAATACCTGAATCTGCCTTGAGTAAATCGGCCTTGATGGCATCACAGAGAATCACTACGGCACCACTGATGAAATTCAGTACCTGGGGACTATCGAGCAGGGCATCTTTACTACGGTTTAGCCGTTCACTGGCCTCACTTTCATTATCGGCCAGTTCCAGCATCAGCTGCTGGCCCATCTGTTCAATTTTTTGCCGCCAGGGATGCTGCGGATCGGCCAGCATGGATTCCACCCGTTCAATTAGTGAATCAATGGTACGTTGCTGCACATCAATCCCAATCCAGCTGGCACCTTTGGCCAGTTTCCATACCCCTAACTCCTTGAACAGTTGGCGGCTCAGCTCCCGTGCCTGCTCAGGGTGCGACACCATCCAGCCATGGGCCAAATCGAGTCCGCGTTGCAATACATCCTGATGAAAGTCATTTTCCAGGACCGCACGCAACATTTCACTGGCCAGCGTATTGACCCGCGTGTTGCGAACCCATTGCACGCTGTTGTTTTGAATAAAATTTCCAATCTGTTCCTGACCAACAAATTCAAAAATCTTGGGTACGGTTTGCTGAATGACTTGCGTGACCTGGGTGTTATTTTCCGGCTTTGCCAACCATTGCCCGATGGCCAGACTCAGATCGGTACTTTTTAGGCTTCTTTCCACCACTTGCGGAGATAAAAAGTTTTCCTGTACAAAACGTCCCATGGATTCGGCAATCCGGGCTTTGTTGCGCGGAATAATTTCAGTGTGATCGAGCAGGAACTTGGGAATCGGCATTTTCCCAAACGGATTGCGGAACAGCACGGTAATGGCATACCAGTCTGCCAGTCCGCCGACCACACCCGCTTCGGCGGAAAGCATCAAAATATGAATGAACCAGGCATATTCAGGAATCAGCTTGGCCACCAGCATGAGTATTAACCAGATAACAATGGCGCTGATTAAGGCAATGGTGGCAAAGCGTTTACTGCGTTGCAAACTCGGTGTGGTGATTGCTTCCGCTGTGGTCATGCAAGATTCCTGTGAGTGGCTAGGCTATTGTTATTTTGCTGTTTTCGGTACGGGTGGCGGTAGTACCTGGCCGCTCGGGCTTAGGCCATACTTTTGTCCTAACGATTTTAAAATCAAATAGGCATCAAAGGCATCATCCGGTGCTTTTTTCTGATCTTTATAACATTCAATGGTATAGGAAACTTGTACCGGGTCAATAGTCACCACGCGCGGCATGTCATAAAACGGGTCAGGCCAGAAGCCGGGATAACGGTGATAATAACCATAGGGATAGTACATCGGGCTGGAATAGACCACTGCCTGACGTGGTGGCTGGTTACGGTTACTCGGATCATTCAGTACCTTGAAATAGCGGAATCCGTTTTGTATCGTGGTCTGGGCGGCTTTCACTAAGGTGATTTCTTCGGCAGTTCCAAAACTCATATTGGGACGCGCCTGAAAGCTGATGCGATAGGTTTGCGCATTCAGGGGCGTATTGCTGAATTGCCCCAGCTGGTCAAAAGTCAGCGGTTTGGAAGGTGTGGTTGCACAGCCTGACAGGGTCATTGCCAAGACCATGCTCAAACCTATAATGCTATTCTTCATGTTAAACCTCCATACAATTTACTGTGCGAGGGAGAAGACACAATAAATGGTTAGAAACGACTGTTCGGTTGGGTTAAAAATTCGAGCTCTTCTGCAGTTGAAGTACGCGCCAGGATGTCATTGCGATGCGGATAGCGCCCGAAACGGTCAATAATTGCCTTATGCATTTTTTCATAATCCAGATTCATCGGATTATTTAAGCGTTGAAATAATTTTAACGCGAATTCATGAATCAGTTTCGATTCACTGTGCATAAAGGGCATGTATAAAAACGCACGTTGTTCTGGACTTAATTGTTTATCCAAATCCAGACTAATGGCTTCTTGTGCCAATACCAATGCCAGGGAATCCTGGGCAAAGGCTTGGGCTTGATCCCGAAACAGGTTACGTGAGAATTGATCCAGAACAATAATTTCTGCCAGCCGGCCTTCAGCGGTTTTACGCCATGACCACAGTTCGGCATGTGCAGCTTTTTGGTGAATGTCCTGAAATTTTTGCTTGATCAGTGCATCAAAATCATCACTTTTAGCAAACCACAGTGGCTGGGTTTCAGGATTAAACCAAAAGTCCAAAATATCTGGATAATTCATAATATTTACAATTCCTTAGCACTTATTATTCAATACAAACACAAAATTCAGATGTCTTATAGAGTAACTTTGTGATAAAAATTTGCCAGAAAATAAGTTGTTGTTTTGGTTGAAAACTAGACAGGGCATGATTTGACTGCCCCAATTCACGTTATACTTATATAAACTGATGATTTTATTTTAGTAGTTATCTTCCGGTAAGCGAGATTGTAATGAGTCAACCCGAATCGACCTCTCAAGTTGTGGTACCAACTTGGGTGGATTCTTCGCTGTTTAATGGCATGCTGCGTGGTATTGAACGAGAAAGCCTGCGTATGCAAAGCAATGGCTTTTTATCACAAGCAGGGCATCCAAAGGCATTGGGGTCGGCATTAACACATCCGCACATTACCACTGACTATTCCGAAGCCTTGATGGAGTTTATTACCCCTCCACAAGACAGCATTAAAAAAGCACTCGATTATTTAGCCGATATTCATGCCGTTGCGCATCGCCATTTAGAAAATGATGAAAAATTGTGGCCCTTGTCGATGCCGTGTATGCTGAATGATGACGAAGAAAGCATTCGTTTAGCCCAATATGGCAGCTCCAATATTGGACGCTTCAAGACTCTATATCGCCGTGGTTTAGGGGTGCGTTATGGTCGCCGTATGCAAACCATTTCCGGGGTGCATTATAATTTATCTTTTCCAGATCAAGTGTTTGAAGCACTGCAACACCATGAAAACGATGAAGCCCTAAAAAGCCTCAGTTTGCAGGATTATCGCAGTCACCGTTACTTTGGCTTAATCCGTAACTTTATCCGTTTAACCCCCTTGGTGATGTTTCTGGTTGGGGCCAGTCCTTCAGTGTGTAAATGCTTTATGACCGGACGCGATCATCACCTGTTGCCTTTATTAAAAGGCACCTTGTTCTTGCCGTATGCGACTGCATTGCGTATGGGCAATTTTGGTTATCAAAATTCCGCACAGAAACAATTGGGAATTCACTACAACAACCTGTCAGGTTATCTGGAGGGCTTGCAGAAAGCGGTGAAAACGCCTTATGCGCCTTTTAGCCGTTTAGGCTTAAATGATGAACACGGTGAACCGATTCAGATCAATGATCATGTACTGCAAATTGAAAATGAGTACTACAGCCTAGTCCGTCCGAAACAGGTGCCTCAAGCAGGAGAAACTCCGTCGCAAGCGCTGCAAAATCGCGGGGTCGGTTATGTCGAACTGCGTGCAGTCGATGTCAATCCGTATAGTCCGATCGGGATTGATGAAAACACGGCAGCATTTTTGGAAGTGTTGGCCCTGCATTGCCTGGTACAAGATAGTCCAGATTTGCTCGACCCGGAACAGGAACAGATTGAGCATAATCAAGCCGAAGTGGTCAATCGTGGTCGTGCGCCAAATGCCACTATTGTGGATGCAGCTGGGAAGCACCCGATTGAAGATTGGGCGCGTGCGCAGGTCATCAAAATGCAGCCTTGGGCTGATTTACTGGATATCAGCTATAACACCAAGATGTATTCAGCAGCCTTGGCAGTTATGCTCGGTCGTATTGATGAGGTGGATGAAACCCTGTCTGCTCAAGTGATTGCCGATACTTTAGAAAATGGCGGCACATGGAGTTTTGGTAGTTTCATGGCACAACAACATGCAACGACCTATGAGCAGCATAAATTAAGCCCGGATACATTGTCTTATTTTGATGATTTAGCGGGGCAGTCATTGCAACAGCAACAGCAACTCGAGCAAGATAGCAGTCTCAGTTTTGAGCAATATCTTGCCGATTATCGATAAAATTAAGAGGATTCACCATGCAATGGAGTTATCGCTTCGTGAGTGGTTTTTTATTTTTAGCCAGCGTCATTGGAATGGCGTTTGCGTTATATCTAGAACATGTACAAGGGCTTGAACCTTGTCCGCTGTGTGTATTTCAACGCATTGGTTTAATTGGGTTGGGGATTGTTTCTCTGGTCGCTTTTTTGCATAACCCGAGTTCAAATGCGGTTAAACGCTTTTACGCCTTGCTGGGTCTGCTCAGTATACTCTGGTCAGCAGGCGTGGCAGCACGTCATGTCTGGCTGCAAAATTTGCCACCCGATCAGGTACCGAGTTGTGGTCCAGGCTTAGATTACTGGGTAGAAACGTTGCCATTAAAGTCGGTGTTTGAACAAGTGCTGACTGGTTCTGGCGAATGTGCCAAAGTGGATTGGACTTTGTTGGGGCAATCCCTTCCGGTGTGGTCATTGGCTTTCTTTGCTGTACTAGCCTTGATTAGCCTGTGGCAACTGTTGCGTCGCTATCCATTAGTGAATAATAAAACAGCCAAGAAAAAATAAAGATGTGTAGAAAAAAGCCAACTTAATGTTGGCTTTTTTATGGTTTGCTTAAGTTGTTTGCCTAAGTCAGCGCAATCCTAGACCAGTCTTCCAGCTGCATATGGTATTCATGCACCTGTTCTTTGATTTCTTCATTCTGAGGAGGATAGAACCATTTCACGATCTGTTCCGCCACACTGGAATGATAGTTAATTTCAAAATGACTCAAGCCATAAAAGATGGCTTTATGCGATTCCGGCACTTTCAGTTGAAAACGTGGATTTGGATGTTCGCCTAAAGCACTTTCCACACTCACCAGATAATCACCCAGGACCTTTAAGGTCCGGTTCTTTTTATTTTCATATTCAATGGTGCCTGCCACAAAGTAGGTATTGATATGTTTCGGTAAGGGTGCTGGTTTGCGATTGTCATCCATGCCGCCAATCCGGGCATGGTTATGTTCCCAGTCATCATCACGGACACTGCCATAGCGCAAATCCAGAATGCCATTGCTGCGAATATTGACGATATGCCGGATAATTTTTACAAAAGGGAAATGTCCCAGTTTATCTTGCAGAATAAAACCAAAGCGCTCCAATACTGCACCATGATGGGGTGAACCCAAGCAAACCAGATTTTCTGTCAGATGCATCCATTGATACATGTTTTGTTTGCCGTAGAACAGGGCACTGCGCGAAACCAGGCCGCCCATACTGTGGCCAATTAAATCAATGCTGGTGATGCGTGGATTACGACGAATCAAATCTTCCAGCGTGTTGGCCAGACTGCGACCATTGGCCGAGATACGACGCCCGGTGTTGTAATTCAGGTACAGCATGGTGTTATTGTCACGTTGCGCCAGCAACTTCTCGCCAATACCGCCATATTGACGGTTAGACCATTCTAAATGGGACATACATAAACCATGCACAAAGATCACCACACGACCGGACAAGTCCCCTTTTTGCAGTCCGCCATAGTGGTCATAGAGCACCATCGGCAGGGCCATCGGGTTCTGGTATTTTAATAAATAATCACCCAGCACCCCGTTGAGCACCCCGACGAGAAAGTGCAGCGCAGGTGTCAGCGGCTTGTCATGTAATTTTGGATATTTTTCAATAATCTGACGTAAACCGGGTGCCAGTAAATAGTTGCCGTAGTTGAGCAGGGTGTCGAAGGACAGCTGGTAAAGTTTGTCGATATAAGGAATTTTTTGTATTTTTTTCGAGCGTTGCTCACTCATGCCAAACACGCTAATTAAAATTTCGCGTTGAATCGCCTGAACCAGCTCCTGCATCACGTCGTTTAGACGTGTAGTCACCAATTGTGCGAGACCTTCCAATACATCAGCTTGACTGGGCGGTGTACGGTCCCATCTACAATAGGTTTCATGTAATGGGGTTAAACTCGGCATTTGATCCTGTCCTTTCTGTGACCATGTTTCCCATACCCTTTATTTTTTCTTGGGATCACGGTATAAACTCTTAGCTTTTCATTTTATATCGTTCATCTCGAACAGCTTTTACAATAACGATGATTGAGCCTTGGTGTTAATTTTTTTGTCTGACAATCCTGCCTATATCTACATAAAAACAGACGGATAGTGGCGGTTTATGTATAAAATAAATCTAGTTTAAATTTAACAATGATGCAATAAAAACGATGAACATCATCTATTTACATGGATTTAAAAGCAGTGCTTTATCCATAAAAGGGCAGCAAATTAAAAGCTACTGTCAGCAGCTGAATCATGTTCAGGTTCATCTGCCAGATCTCAATTTTCCTCCAGAGCAGACATTGGCATATGTGGCTGCCATGATTGAGAATCTGGATCAGGTCGTGCTGGTAGGGAGCAGTCTAGGCGGCTTTTATGCGACACAGCTGGTCGCAAAGTATGGCGTGCCGGCTGTTTTAATTAATCCTGCTATGCGACCATGGCAACTATTTCGTGACTTATTTGGCAGTGATCAGATTCCCTATGTGGTCAATGCAGAATGGACGCTGGATCATACCCATCTGGATCAGCTTGAGCAGATGGCAGTGCCATTTGTGCAAGATGCGGACAAAATTTTAGTGTTATTACAACAAGGGGACGAAGTTTTGGATTATCGTGAAGCACAGCGCTATTATAGCAATGCTTCACATCAGTCCATGCTGATTACCGAAGCAAATGGCAATCATGCGATGGAAAATTTCGCAGACAAAATACCGATGGCCTTACAGTTTTTATCGGATTGTATAAATTAAGGAAACAGTACAACGTGTCTCAATATACGGCTCAATCACTTGAAGTTTTATCTGGTTTAGATCCGGTACGGCGTCGTCCCGGCATGTATACCGATACCACTCGCCCCAACCATTTGGCGCAGGAAGTTATTGATAACGCTGTGGATGAGGCACTTGCCGGACATGCCAATAAAATTACCGTCACGGTGTATAAAGACGGTTCCCTGTCGGTTGAAGACAATGGCCGGGGGATGCCGGTGGATATCCATCCGGAATATGGCCAGAGCGGGATTGAAATCATTCTGACCAAACTGCATGCCGGCGGTAAATTCAGCACCGATAACTACCAGTTTTCCGGCGGTTTGCATGGTGTAGGCATTTCAGTGGTGAATGCGTTATCAACCCGTGTTGAGGTTGAGGTACAGCGTCAGGGCAATCTGTATAAAATGGCCTTTGAACACGGCGAACCTGTTGCGCCGCTTGAAGTGCTGCAAGGTAAAGCACCGAAACGGGCGACAGGGACTACGGTACACTTCTGGCCGGAAGCCAAATATTTTGATTCGCCCAAGTTTGCCCTCAAAGCGTTAAAACATAATTTAAAAGCCAAAGCTGTTTTAGCGGCGGGCTTGGAAATCAATTATGTTGACCAGATCAATGATGAAAAGATCAGCTGGCAATTTGAAAATGGTCTGGTTGACTATTTAATGGATGAGCTTGAAGATCGTGAAATCATTCCGAGTCCTGCTTTCGTGGCCAGTGGCGAAGCTGAACGTGCCAGTGCCGAATTTGCGATTTGCTGGAATGCTGAAGGCGGCGAACAGATTCAGGAAAGCTACGTCAACCTGATTCCAACCGCGCAAGGTGGTACCCACGTCAACGGTTTACGTTCAGGTGTGACCGATGCCATGCGCGAGTTCTGTGAACTGCGTAACCTGTTGCCGCGTAATTTAAAATTGTCTGCCGAAGATGTCTGGGATGGGGTGAACTACATTCTGTCTTTAAAATTTCAGGAGCCACAATTTTCCGGTCAAACCAAAGAACGTCTGTCGAGCCGTGAAGCATCCGGCATTGTGCTGAATATCGCCAAAGATGCCTTTGCACTGTGGCTCAACCAGAATTCCGACATTGCCATGCAGCTGGCCGAATTGGCAATTGCCAAAGCCGGTCGCCGTTTAAAAGCGGCAAAAAAAGTTGAACGTAAGAAGATCGTTTCCGGACCTGCACTCCCGGGTAAACTGGCCGACTGTGTAGGACATACCTTGGAAGAATCGGAACTGTTTATTGTGGAAGGTGATTCTGCAGGCGGTTCTGCCAAGCAGGCACGTGATAAGAATTTCCAGGCAATCATGCCGATTCGCGGGAAAATCTTAAATACCTGGGAAGTATCTTCCGATGAGGTCTTGGGCTCTCAGGAAGTGCATGACATTGCCATTGCCATTGGGGTAGACCCAGGCAGTGATGACTTGTCTGAACTGCGCTATGGTAAAATCTGTATTCTGGCCGATGCCGATTCTGATGGTCTGCATATCGCGACCCTGCTCTGTGCCCTGTTTGTGAAACACTTTCCGACCATGGTGGAAGAAGGGCATCTGTTTGTAGCCATGCCGCCCTTATTCCGTATTGATGATGGTAAGGATGTGCACTATGCGCTGGATGAAGACGAGCTGGAAAGCATTCTGAAAAAATGCAAAAGTAAGAATCCGCAAATCACCCGATTCAAAGGTCTGGGTGAGATGAATGCCAGTCAGTTACGTGAAACCACAATGGACCCGAATACCCGTCGTTTGGTGCAGCTTGATTTAGATGATGCGCATTTTACTGCCAGTCTACTGGATAAATTACTTGCGAAAAAACGCTCATCGGACCGTAAACACTGGTTAGAACAGAAAGGTAATCTGGCGGATCTGGCAGTTTAATTTTTTTATTAAGTTATTAGGGTGTGTTGACACTTTTAGCTTAAAAAATAGCGAAGTAGTAAAATCAAATCGCCAAACCCAATTTTACTATTCGCTATGCCTCGTACCATGCTGACAGATCAACACTGGCAAAAGTTGAAAGTTATTCTGCGTAATTTATCTATTCATCACAACTCAAATTTACGTAATTTTATTGAAGCTATTCTCTATAGAATTAGAACAGGCTGTCCGTGGCGAGATATTCCTTCCTATTTCGGTCAATCAAACTCTATTTTCAAACGCTTTAATCGTTGGTCAAAAAGTGGTAAGTTACTAAGATTATTTAAGTTATTAGCATCATACCCTGATATGGAGTGGATTTTTATTGATGGCTCTCACGTACGTGCTCATCAACATTCTGCCGGTATAGCAAATCAATCTATTTCTAAAAGTGTAGGAGGAAACTCCTCAAAAATACATTTGAATGTTGATGCACATGGCAATCCTATTGATTTCATGATTACCGATGGAACCACACATGATGTCAAAGTTGCACCTGATTTAATATCAACATTAGATTTAAAAGAGACAAAATTTGTATGCGCAGATAAAGGCTATGATTCAGAACCGCTGCGTGAACAGATCAGAAAAACAGGAACAAAAGCGAATATACCAAAGAGAATAAATAGCCAATCGAACAATGATCATATGGACTGGTATTTATATAAAATCAGGCATTTAGTTGAAAATATGTTTTGTAGATTAAAGCAATTTAGAGGAATAGCTACTCGATATGACAAGCTCAAAAGAAATTATCAAAGTTCTGTTGCTTTAGCCTGTATATTTTTATGGCTACCTTTATAGTTTTAATTATGAACAGTAAATGTCAACAGACCCTATTTATATATCAAAAAAGTCCGCATATTGCGGGCTTTTTTATTTAAAGCAGTGACTGAATCATTATTTTTTTCTTAATTTAATCCAATATCCGTTGCATCAACACCAGATCACGCCATTTACCAAACTTCTGCCCCACCTCAGGCATATAACCCGTCTGCTTAAAACCTAATTTTTCATGTAACACAATCGATGCCTGATTTTCATGATCAATCGCAGCCACCATCACATGAATATGATTTTGCCGTGCATGATCAATCAGCTTGAGCATTAAGGCTTTGCCTAGACCTTGTCCGATAAAGTCCGGATGAATAAAGACCGAATGTTCAACTGTATGTTTAAACCCGGTAATTTGACGGAAAGAAGAATAATCGGCATAGCCGGCGATGTGTTTAGTCTCTGAATGTTCAGCGACAAATAAAGGAAACTGTTGTTTAGTAAGGGTTTTAAACCAGCTCTGAAAATCCTCAATAGACTTTGGTGTGCTATTCCAGGTCGCAGTACCATTTAAAATTTCAGCATTGTAAATTTTCAGGATGTGTTCAAGGTCTTGTGGTTGAGCGGGACGAATCAAAAAACCCATGAGTGTATGCCGAACGAATCAATAGACTCTGGATTTTAGAAATAAACCTGATTTTCAGCAATAAAAAAAGCAAGACCGAAGCCTTGCTCTTTTCAACGTTCAAAACGTGGTGCTTAGAAGTGGTATTTGACCAAAGCACTGACATCATTTTGATCAACGCCTTGAATACCAAATTTGTTGTTCCAAACCGAGTGTTCGATACCAACATATAATTTAGTTTTAGGTGAAATATGCTTACCTACATTCCATTTGTACTGGCTGGTCCAGTTCAGCTCGCTTGCTTGAGCGCCTTTTTCAGCTGTTGACCAATCCAGGAAGGCATCTACAAGGAAATCTTCTGAACCCAATTTAAACGGAACAGCATAAGTGATCGTCATTTGATAATCATCTTTAGTTTTGTCGTTATCCGCTTTATAGAAGTTTACATTGGCATATTGGGTATATGGAATATCTAAAGAGAAACCCACACCATACAAGAAGTTGTTAAATTCTTGGTTTTGATCATATCCCGCATTGTGTTCCCAAGTTGTCGCAATAAGGACATCTTTAATTGGACCAAAAGAAAGATCTTTTCCAGATACTTCGCCTAAGCTTAAACGTGGCGCTAACTCGAAATATGTATTTTGTTCATCATTGCCATCCAATTGATGGTCAACGAAGAAGAATACATCAGAATATTTAAGTTTAGCTGCATATTCTGCAGTCACGGTCGTGCGGTCTTCAGTACCTACTTTATAGTGATCACCATAAAGACCAGTCAAGCTGAAGTCTTGCCATACTACAGGTGAAGCTTGAGTGAGCGCAGCAGTTGAAGCCAATGCGCATGTAGCAAAAATTTGTGTAAGTTTCATCAAAAAATATCTCCCCCGAGAAGCAAGCAAAGCATACAGATTCTTTAGCAAAAATAAAGCCAAAATTGATCAATGGTTAAAAAAATAGTCTGCTTTTCTCAGAGTACTCCTGATTAAAATCAAGACACCGCTTTGATACCTAAAAATACATATTGATAAAAAAAGTAAAGCAGTTTGAAGAAGGCATTTTATCCGCAAAGAAATAATGTGATATTTATCAAATTATTTAGAGGGGAAAGTCAAATTCCTTATACGTTATAGGGCATTTAAAAAAATATCAAAATACTACTTGCATAAGCTTCACCTAGACCCTTATATTCAAAGCATAAGGACACGAATCTGCAGAGTTAAAAGTGTTCATCATTCAATGTGGAGGAACTCGTTCCAAACTAGGTTGAAGATGCTCAGCGCTGTTGTTAACAGCAAGGTGAAACGTGCCAAGATAAGAAGTTTTGCACAAAAAGATTTGATGAATAAAGAGGATGAAATTATATGAACATTGAAATTCGTACCGATAAAAACATCCAAAATAGTGAGCGTTTAATTACTTATGTTCGTGCAGAACTGAATGCTGAATTCCAACGTTATAGCGAACGTATTACCCATTTCTCGGTTCATTTTAGCGATGAAAATGGTCCCAAAGGTGGTGCAGATGATATTCACTGCATGATCGAAGCACGCCCGGCAGGTTTGAAACCGGTAGTGGTGAACCATCATGGTCATAATATCGATACTGCCATACATGGAGCCATTGACCGCTTAAAACGCAGTTTGGAACATTTATTTGAGAAAATAGATGACCCTCGTGCCGCGGTGCCGGTACTTGCTGAAACTGCAGAAGTCAGTGATGTGGACGATGTAAATGATTAAGCAACATCTTGCTTAAAGAAAAAAGCTCTTCGGAGCTTTTTTTATGGGCGTTTTAATACGCTATTCGGGGCAGGGCAACAGAAATAAAAAATATACTCCTTATACATTTAGCTAAAACAAATGACAGTTTATTCGGCATAATAGTTAGAAAATGATTGAAGAGTATTTTCTCCATGTTAACAGCACAACAACAAGTCTTTGTACAGGCAATAGAAGAGCTGGATCTTGTTCTGGTACAACGTCTTTTGGCAGAAGGTCTCGATCCGAATTTTATTGATCTGGAAAAAGGTCCGGCCATTTCTGTCTGGTCCGATGGTTTGTTCAAATGGTGGGAGCATATTTGCGAAGCTTATGAAGCCGGTTCACCTTTATCTGAACAAGAAAAACAGCAGAATCTGGCAGTTCATCTTGAAATTTTAGAGGCGCTTATTCAAGCCAAAGTCAATTTACATTTGTGGGATGCCGAAGAACTGTATGGTCCATTATGGGATGCTGCCAGCTCCGCCTGCGTGCCTGCAGTGAAACGTTTACTGGATGAAAAAGTAGATCCCAATACCAAAGATGAAGATGGTCAGACCATACTATCTTCGATTAGTGATTTATTCTTTGATTGTGACTTTGATGAAATCAACTGGTCAGAAGCATTGGCCGAAGAAAAGCAAACTTTAGAATTGCTCCGTAGTTATGGGGCTAAAATGACTAAAGAATTAACATAATCAGTGAGACAATTCATGCCAGTCCTAAAAACAGTAAGTTTCATTTTTGCAGCAGGTTTTAGCATCAATGTGATGGCTGCCAACTTTTCTTTTGACCGTCCGGGTACAGGAATTGGTACAGGTATTACTCCAGTCGGTCAGCTGGCATGGGAACAGGGTTTACCAAGCCTAAACTACTCAGAAAGTACTGATGAAAACGGGCTAAAGGTTAAAAACACCAGCTTAAATGCCGACATGTTATTGCGTACCGGTTTAGCCAAAGATCTTGAAGTGCAATTGGGCTGGCAAGGACCATCCTGGTTAAAGACCAAAACGGCAGGCCAGTCCATTGAAGAAGACGGTCTGGGTGATGTCAGCATTGGGGTAAAAAAGGCCATTAATCTGGATGATGAAAAGCTTTCTATGGCTATTTTAGCTGAAGCTATTCTGGCGACTGGTAATGATGGTTTTAGTAATGAAGATGATATTTACAGCCTAACCTCGGCTGTGGCTTATGATTACAGCGATTTAATTGCTACTTCCATGACCATGCGCTATGAAGTCCAAAACAGCAACTGGGCAGTGACTGCAGTACCGACCATTGAATATAAAATCACTGACAAATTGTCAGGTTTTTCTGAACTGGTCTATCGCAAAGTCGAAAGTCAAGACTATGAATATGCACTGGGTTCAGGACTTGTTTATGCGCTGAATGAGCGCGTGCAAATGGATGCCAGTATTGGTGTGGACTTAAATGGTCGAGATAAAAGCTACCAATCAGGTTTGGGTGTTTCATTCCTATTTTAATTAAAAAATAAAAATTCATATGAAAAAGCATTTTCAAGACTTGGGCGTGTGGTTGTATTCCGCTATAAGCGGATTGATGTGTAGTGTTATTTTATTATGTTCCATGACACTACAGGCACAAGAGCAATTGCTTGCACCTGAGGATGCTTTTTCTTTTAGTGTTGAATCTAGCAGTACACATGAAGCCCGACTCAACTGGACAATTCCACAGGGTTATTATTTATATCAGCACAAATTTGAAGTCCGGCAAGGGGCACAAAAGCTGGCTTTGAAATTGCCGCAAGCCACCGATTTACATGATGAAAATTATGGTCGCACCCAGGTTTATTTTCATCAAGTGCAATTTAATATTGCTACCAAAGCCTCCCAAACCTACCGGGTGACGTGGCAGGGCTGTGCCCAAGACCGGATCTGCTACCCGCCACAAACTGTCGAATTCCAGACCGATATTGACGGCCTGGTGCTGCTGCAAAATCAGGCCAGAGCAAGTAAACGCCTGCTTGATCTTTCCTCATCTACAAACAGTTCTACCAATGGGAATCCAATATTAAGTGCTACGCAAAATAGCATCAAGGTGACTGAAAAACCTGTCCCATTAGATACTGCAAAAGATCAAATGTGGTCGGAAACATTAGCCGAAAGCTCTTTCGTTTATGGCTTATTGTTATTTTTCGGCTTGGGGATACTCTTGGCCTTTACTCCGTGTTCATTGCCGATGTTACCTATTTTGACCTCCTTAATTGTACGCGATAGCAAAGGCTTAAAAGCCTGGATGATTGCTTTGGTCTTTGTCTGTAGCATGGCGATGGTTTATGCCATTTTAGGTTTAATTGCATCCTCGGCAGGACTGAATTTTCAACGCTGGTTGCAACAGCCTTCTACCCTGATTGCTTTTAGTGTGCTGTTTGTGCTGTTTGCCCTGAATTTATTTGGGCTGTTTGAAATTAAATTACCGCATGCTTTGGTAAACCGTTTAGATCGGGTGCATTCACTGCAAAAAGGCGGGAGTCTGCTGGGTGCAGGTATCATGGGAATGATCTCTGCACTGTTGGTCGGCCCTTGCATGACCGCGCCGCTGGCTGGGGCACTATTATTTATTTCCCAGACCCAAAGTCAGTGGCAGGGGGCAATCTTGCTATTCACCTTGGGTTTTGGCATGGGAACCCCCTTACTTCTGGCCAGCGTATTAGGTTCCAGGGTGCTGCCTAAAGCAGGGCTGTGGATGCACCAGATTAAGGTGTTTTTTGCATTTATCATGTTGGCTCTGGCGCTGTATTTTATTCGTCCGTTAATTTCTGAAGCTTGGTTACAATGGTTAAGTTTGGGTTTAGGTCTCTTTTTTATTGGATATTTAAGCATTCGAATAATGCGGCAAACAGCTCCATTCAAATGGCTGTATATTTTGGCCTTGCTCGTGGTGGTTCCGTATTTGGCTTATACTCAATATCAGCATAGCCAGCGTTTCTTTATCACCCAGAGCAGTACCCAAGCCAGTTGGCATGTGGCGAAAACTGCCGATGAATTTCAGCATATCCTCGCCAATGTACCTGCTAACCAAGCCATTATTATTGATGTCTATGCAGATTGGTGTGTAGCCTGCCAGCCAATTGAACATCGTGTTTTAAAATCTGCACCGGTGCAGCAAGCCTTAGAACCTTATTTTCTGATTAAGCTGGATTTGAGTGACTACGATGCAACGCATCAGGCATTATTGAATCAATGGGATATTTTAGGGCCGCCGACCTATTTATTCTTAGATGCGAAGCGGCAGGAAATCCGTGGTTTACGTCTAACTGGAGCTTTTAGCGAAGCTGAATTACTGAAACAGCTCGATCTGTTTCAGCAGCATAGAGGACAATAATTTCATGTATCAGCTCTATATTGCCAATAAAAATTATTCCAGCTGGTCCATGCGCCCGTGGCTGGTGCTGAAAGCTTTCAATTTACCGTTTGAAGAAATTATGCTGCCATTTCCGCCGGAGCGTAATACCGGTACTTTTAAACAGGATGTTCTGGCGATTAACCCGAATGGTAAAGTGCCGGTATTGATCGATCATGACTTGATGCTATGGGATTCACTGGCGATTTGTGAATATCTGGCAGAACGGCATCCCGATCAGCATTTGTGGCCGAAAGATGTCAAGCAGCGTGCCCGTGCACGTTGCATTACAGCGGAAATGCACAGTGGATTTACCAGCTTGCGTAATGCCTGTGGCATGAATATCCGTGCCAGTTTGGCAGAGGTCGGCAAACGTTTGTGGCAGGACGATGCCGCATTGCGTGACGATGTGACCCGTATCGAGCAGATCTGGTCAGAACGTCAAGATGTGAACGGTTTTTTATGTGGTGAATTTTCAATTGCCGATGCATTTTATGCCCCGGTCGTAACGCGGCTGATGACCTATGCCTTACCGGTCAGTCAGTCGACACAGCAGTATATGCACACCATGCTGCGGCATCCTGCCATGAAACTGTGGATGGATGCTGCATTGCAAGAAGATGCCTGGGTGAATTATTTAGAGTCGTATCAACAGCAGTCGCTTTAGCAGACTTTGGGTTCAGCAAGACACTCTTCCTGATAGCATTTGACCTGATTGCGTCCGCAGGCTTTGGCTGCATAGAGTGCCTTATCTGCCTGGCTTAATAATTGTTGCGAATTCAGCATTTTGCTGGATAGCGCAATGCCAAAACTTGCGGTAATCGGAATGATCTGTCCCGATTCACTGCATAAATGAAGCTGTTGAATGGCCTGACGACAACGCTCGGCAATAATTTGTGCCTGTTCCAGAGAAGACTGATTCAGAATCAGAATAAATTCTTCCCCACCCAAGCGACCGACCACATCACTATCCCGAATAAGCTGTGACAGGATTTGGCTGACCTGAATCAGGGCTTCATCGTCTTTATCGTGCCCGTATTGGTCATTAATGCGCTTAAAATGATCCAGATCAATCAGAACCACTGCATAAGATTTACTTGGCTTGCGTTCCAGTTTTTCTAAACAGTAATTGATGCTGCGTCGGTTAAGCGCATTGGTTAGCGGGTCAACCTGATTTAAATGCTGAATCAACTTTTCTCGATGCCGCCACTGACTCAGTAAAATTTCAAATAAAATAAGGCAGGTAATTAAAATCGGCACGATGAAATACATCATCGTAAGCACCCAAAACATATTTTGGTAAGGCATGGTGTCCAGATGAAACAACGGACCGTAACTGATTTGACCTTGCAGACTTAAATAGCCACAAGCGAATAAAAATAATGTGGCTGGGATGAGAGCGCAATAAACGATTTTACGGGTAAACAGTACTAAGCCTACAGTGACCAGACTCATGTAAGTGATCATGGTGGCGGGACTGAGCACGCCCACGACATAACCATCACGACATAATGGAATGACCAAAATTCCCACGGATAAATAGGGTAACCATTGCTGTACCCAAGCTTTTTTACGCCATGCCGAACATGGGTAAATCAGTCCAATAAAGATGGTCAAAATCAGGATATTCAGTTCCAGCTGTAGTTTGAGCAAGGGTAAATTTACCCAGTGCCATACCTCGGGGGATAACAGCACGAAAACTTTCCAGATAATCCAGATCATATGCACCGCACTACCTAAAATCAGCATCAAAATGCATTTATTCAGGACACTCCAGTTCATTACCACGCCATCTTCTAACAGATATTTCGCAATTTTTTCTTTGAACGAGAAAGTGATATTCGGTGAATAGATTGGCTTCATTCGATAGAGATAATCCCGGGTTGGTAAAATTGTGAATTAATGTGAAGTAAGTCGATTTATTTTTATGAATTCACAACATAGCATGTTTTTTTAGCAATAGTAATGCCTGTTTTTTGTACTTTTTGGTCTCAAGATTAGTTAGGCTGAATTATTATTGTTTTAAATATGGAACGTTGTGTTGTGTATAAGCCTATTATTCTATTTTTGTTGGGAGATTAAAATGCCTACATTGAATAAATAGAGATGAAGGTAACAGGCATGAAAGTTTTACATATCGATTCCAGTATTTTAGGTGATGCTTCTGTTTCACGCCAATTGAGTCAGGCGATTGTCACTCAATTGCAAGCCAAGCATGCAGATGCAAGCGTAGAATATCTGGACTTGGCAAAACAGCCCATTCCACATTTAACCGCTGAAATTTTGATGGGGCAAGATGCTGAACAGACAGCCTTGGGTGAAAAAATTATTCAGCAGTATCTGGATGCAGACGTAGTCGTTGTGGGTGCGGCGATGTATAACTTTGGCTTGCCTTCTACTTTAAAAGCTTGGATTGACCGTATCAGTGTGGCAGGTAAAACCTTTAAATATACTGAAAATGGTCCTGTGGGTTTGGCCGGTGAGAAAAAAGCCTATATCGCCAGCAGCCGTGGCGGTGTGTATGGTGAAAATAGCCCGGCAGATTTCCAGGAAGGCTTTTTAAAAACTGTATTTAATTTTACCGGTGTGAATGATGTGGAAATTATTCGTGCTGAAGGTGTCAACATGGGTGCAGAGTTAAAAGATCAGGCAATTGCCAGCGCTTTAGCTCAGGTAAAAAGCCTGTAATTTGAAATTCTCCAATACATGATTCCTCTTTGGTCAGCTGCGGCTGACCTTTTTTATGGAAAATGTTTGATCGCGAATTAAATTTAACTTTGATCCAGGGTATGGGCAAATTCGGCCAGATCGGCCATGGCCTGCTTGGCTTCATCAAACCAGGCATGGAACATCTGAAAATTGTGCCACATGCCGGTATAAAGTTTAAATGTTACCTGTACGTTGGCCTGCTCTGCTTTTTCTTTAAAGCGCTGCGCATCATCCAGTAGAATTTCTTTCGATCCCACCTGTACCAGCGTTGGAGGTAATCCGGTCAAATCCGCAAACAGGGGAGAAATAGAAGGATGTGATTTATCCATAGCTTTCGGTACGTAATAATCAATCCCTGTTTCTAAGGTTTCAATAGACAATAGCGCATCATGTTTCTGGTTGAAGCGTAAGGATTCACTGGTCAGGGTTAAATCTAAAAAGGGTGACAACAGCATCAGACCACTGGCTTGAGGCAGCTGTTCATCACGAATTTTTAGCGCCAAGGCTAAAGCCAGATTGGCACCACAGGAGTCGCCGGACAAAATAATATCTTTGGCCTGTATACCTTGGTCGAGCAAAATATTGTAAACATCAAACAGTGCATCCAGGGCTTCAGGAAAGGGCTGTTCAGGTGCCAGAGGATAATCCACATGAATCACCTGCATTTGAGTGCGTGCCACCATGTCGGATAAAAATGCCCGATGGGTATTTAATGAACCTAAATAGAAGGCACCGCCGTGAACATATAAAATGAGTTGAGTGGCTTCATTTACTGGTTTGATTTCTTCTGCATGCAAGCCGGCAAGACGAAGAGGGCGAATACTGACATCTTTATTCTGTGGGAATAAGCGGCACATTTGTTCTATGGCAAAACGTGCCGTGCTTGGCGGTAAATTAAATTGACTTGGTGTGCGGATGGTTGTTTTTAAAAAGCTTTCAGTAATGAGTTGTTTCCATACAGGATCTATTTTCATATTCTTTCCATCTTGTTATTTATCGGAGCTTTAGTTTGCATATTTACCAACACAAGTTACAAGGTTACACTATATGGTCACATTCAAGAATTGCATTATTGTTGTGACTTTTTAATACTAAGGCTATCTATTACTAGATTAGGGAATGAAAAAAAAATGAAAAAAATTGCACTTGCATTAGGATTGCTCGGATTAACAGTTTTGGCAAATGCTGCTGATCCTTTAAATGGCACAGTTTGGAAAACGATTGACGACAAAACAAAACAACCAAAAGCAATCGTAAAATTTACTGAACAAAAAAATGGCACATTGTCTGCAAGCATTCAAAAAGTTTTGACACCGGGCGAAGAACAAGCATGTAAAAAATGTGAAGGTCCGTATCACAATAAATCTTTAAAAGGTTTAAAGATTGTTCATGGTCTTAAAAACGTAGGTGGCACAAACTATGAGGAAGGTACTATTCTTGACCCTTCTTCAGGCAAAACTTATAAATTAAAAGGCGAACTAGCGAATGGTGGTAAAACGTTAGAATTACGCGGCTTTATTGGCGTATCAGTTTTAGGTCGTAACCAAACCTGGATTCGCGCAAACTAAGTTTGCTGAGCCAAATGGATTAAACAAAAAAGCCTGACATTGTCAGGCTTTTTTAATCTGGGCGATGCAGTATGCATTATTTTAATGCTCGATACGCATCTTCATCAAAGCCCACGATATAACCTGAAGCTGTTTCAAGCACTGGACGTTTGATCAAGCTGTTATGGCTAGTCAGCGCTTCAATGAGGTTATTTTCACTGGCTAAAGCAGCTTGTTGTTCCGTTTCGCTCAGTTTGCGCCAGGTGGTACCTTTTTTATTGAGAATCACTTCCTGACCTTTGGCATCTAGCCATGTTTTTAGCGTTTCAGCGGCAATGCCGTGTTTCTTGTAATCGTGAAATTCATAAGCAAGCCCGAGTTCATTGAGCAGGTCGAAGGCTTTTTTCATTGAATTACAGTTTTTGATGCCATAAATTTTAAGCATAAGTGAATTATTCCATTTTCTATTCTGTAATAGCCTAGCGAAAATCCTCCACAAGCTCTAGAGCGAATTTAAACTATTCAGGATTAGAAAATAAATGCAGATGTCATCAAACTGACATTGAGATTTGCCAATAATAGTGGCATAGAAAATAATAAAGTGATTTTTGGTTGTTCTTGGGATTATAAAAAATAGCTAACTCAAAATAGAGAAAACCCGCATTTAATCATCCTGATCATGCGGGTCTCATTTCAACGTCCATTGTCACATCCTTGCAAAATAAGCTACCGAAGTGCTTTATTCTGTTTCATCCTACGGCGTCCTATCCTTTTTCAGTCATCCTGACTTATCCCTTTGCCGTGAAGCTATAATGCACTTAAAAGATGTATATAAAAAGCAACAAATTCGACATCTCTTGTAATCTATGTGCTTGTATTGAGTGAACGATTGTCCACTCAATACGGCATTATGGGCTATATTTTATAATCAATCACTACGGGTGCATGGTCGCTAAACCAGGTGTCTTTATAGACCCAGGCATTGATGGTACGGGCTTTCCAGTCCGGTGAGCAGGCCTGATAATCAATGCGCCAACCGACGTTTTTGGCACGCGCCTGGCCGCGGTTGGACCACCATGAATAAAGTTCCGCTTCCTTACGTACTTCACGGAAAGTATCAACATAACCCAGATCATCATAAATATGATCTAACCATGCACGTTCATGTGGTAAACAGCCTGAAGATTTCTGGTTGCCTGACCAGTTTTTAATATCAATGCGTTTATGCACAATATTGTAATCACCACAGACAATGATGGATTTATCTTCATCCCGCCATTGTTTTAAGATGTCTTGATATTGATCCAAAAAGTGATCTTTACGGGCCTGGGCTTCTTCACCGGATGAACCTGAAGGCAAATACAGCGAACAGATGTATACCGGTTTGTCTAACCCGAGATCAAATTCGGCAGCAATAAAGCGCCCTTGAGAGTCGGCCAGTTCAAAGCCTAAACCATCTTTTACGGAGACAAAAGGCAGGCGGCTATAAATGGCGGTGCCGGCATAGCCTGCACGTTCTGCCGGGAACAGGTGCGTGTACCAGCCTTCGGGTCTAAATTTTTCAGTCCACTGCGCATGGGTGATCCGACTTTCCTGCATACAAATAACATCGGCATCTGACTGTTCCAGCCATTCAAGCAAGCCTTTGGTCACTGATGAACGCAAGCCATTTACGTTAATTGAAACGACTCTTAGAATTTTTTGATCACTTGGATAGCTACTCTTTGGTATCATGCGCAAGTCTTACCTCTATTTATGAATTTTGGAGCACCTCATGACCTCGCCAGCTCAATTTAACCCTCAAGCTTTTATCGAACTTGCATTATCACGTGGTGTGCTTAAATTTGGTGAGTTTACTTTAAAATCAGGTCGTGTGAGTCCTTATTTTTTTAATGCGGGTTTACTCAATGATGGCGAAGCGCTAACACTATTGGCTTCAGGCTATGCGGACAAATTAACTGCATGTGACAACGTAGAAGTGATTTTTGGCCCTGCGTATAAAGGTATTCCGTTTGTAGCCGCGACTGCTGTGGCATTGTCACAAAATCATGGTGTGAGTGTGCCTTGGGGCTTTAACCGTAAAGAAGCCAAAGATCATGGTGAAGGCGGTGTACTGGTTGGTGCTTCAGTCGAAGGTAAAAAAGTCTGGATCATTGATGACGTGATTACTGCAGGTACTGCCATCCGTGAAGTGGTGACCATTCTTAAAAATGCTGGTGCGCAAATTGCTGGTGTATTGGTAGCTTTAGACCGTCAGGAAAAAGGTCAAGGCGAATTGTCTGCCATTCAGGAAGTGCAAAAAGAACTTGAAATTCCAGTTCATGCTTTAATTACCATGAAAGATTTAATGGATTTCCTTGATGCGAAAGGCGACAAAGAAGCTTTAGCGAAAATGGAAGCCTATCGTCTGAAATACGGCATCTGATGGGTCAATGCTTAAAAAGGGAAGCCATGTGCTTCCTTTTTTGTCATTTTTAAGAAAATGGGAGGTGACTAAAAAAATGACTGAAAAAAGTATCGAGGCCTTAAATAAACCTTTAGCGATATTCATCTTGTGTTTATCTTTAGGATGAAAGAAGAGGCAAATACACTCTGTTGAAGTTGAGCACCGTTTTTATCTATACAATCTAAACCGGTATTTATTCAGCTCTAAGCCTAGAAAGACTTAAGAGAAACTTCCTTTTACTCAGGCTCTGTATACGGATAGCTCGTTTAAATTTTGTGATCCAGAAAACTCGATTTTTCAGCGTAAAAATTCTGCTTTAAATTTCTTCTATATAAAGATATCTATTAAATTCATGATTATTTAACAAATTATATAAAATGCATATTGTAAGTCAGTACAAATAGATTATTTTTCCTTCATTTATTTAAATTCTGCAATTCTATACTCTAAAGGTATAAAATTTTTATGGATTAAAAATATTAAATTAAACAGTATTTTATTTTCATTAATAAATATAAAAAAATTTATAAACTGAATTTAAAATTATTTTAATAGACTAAAAATGGCAGAAATAGAGGATTTTTCCAAAATAAATTAGTGCTAACTTTGTCTCAATTTTTCACATTTGCAAAAATAAAATGGTATTTTTTGTGATAGATTATTTAACCATTAGATCTCTTTCATAAATCAAAAAATGTTCACTATTAGATTTTTTTAAATCAGCACGGCCTCATTTTATTGATTTAGTTTTTTTACCTTTTCGTAGGCAATCTCTCTACTTTTGAAAGGTCAAAAGTAGACAAAAACCTTTTGTTTCCCATACACGACTTCCTTGTCGTGATGGGAAACGTGTGGCATCCATGCCACACTCATGAATCCAATATTTGCTAAAAATCTATTTTCAATTTTGGTTTTAAGAACAATTTTTAGTTTCTAAAATGATTTATGAAAGAAATTTATTATTTAAAATGATAAAAAAACAAGCTATGCCATTTTAATTCAGGATTGATCTGCATATATAAAACATAAAAATCATAAATAAGGAAAAGAATTAAGTATTAAATTCTACTGAATTTTTAAACAGCTATAACGCAAAAATTTCTTTCTAAAGCATGATATTTATGCACTAAAGTAAAGTTGCTTAAAGATTTGTTCCCTTTTGCATATATATAGCGCCAAAGATTCGAGAATGCCTTAAATTAGAGGGTGCAAGATTACCACTATACAGGAGAGGTATGAAATGGCTACTATCAATGTAAATGACATTACTAAACATGCTGACGTAATTGCCGTAGATGGTAAAAAAGTAGGAACAGTAGATCACCTTCAAGGCACAGATCAAATCAAGTTAACAAGAAATGAAGAAGGTAGTCATCACCTTATTCCACTTTCATGGGTGAGTGAAATTAAAGAAAATCAGGTTATGCTCAATGTAGATGCTGAAGAAGTCAAAAGTCACTGGGTTGCGGCTTAAGCAAGGCACAACACTACCGTATAAGCCCTTTCTTCGATATGGAGGGGCTTATTTAAACTTGATAAGTTAAAATAATTTGTGCTGAATCATTCCATTTCATTACAACAAATACTAAATATTAAAAATACTAATTTTTATTTTAATGGCATTATTTTAGTTATATTCATTATGCTACATTTTATATTTAAAATTCTTATTCAACAGAACATACGCATCTATTTATTTAAAATGTTCTTTGCATACCCAAACTTCACCATCTATACGTACCCGATCCGGCCCGATCAGGTCTAATCTTTTACCATAATAATTGGTCAAATTTAGAAAGTTTCCATTCTTGTCATAATTTGCCCATATACCTCTCTGAATATCCGGGCTATCGAGTTTATAGAATGTCACTAATTTCTGTGGATATGTGGTTGCTGTATTCATTATTTATTTCACCTGACCTTGTTAATTAGCAAAATAAGGTACATCTTCTTCAATAAAAAATACCTCACCTGTAGAATTCAAAATCCATTGATTAGTACCCATAATTTTTGTCAATTGTTCTTGCAATGAGTTATATACATTTACCAAATGATTTTCCTCATCATATTCACCGGTATAAATCACGGTGGGCGATGTATCAAAATCCTCATTCATTTTATGAGCTTTTACAGGTCTGATATTCATACTTAACTCCTTTCCTGCTTAAAGGGGCTTCCCCCCCTTTAAACATCTTATACTGACCATAACAGTAAATCCTGTTTTATTTTTCATTTTGAGACTGCTTTCCAGAATCTTTTTGCTGATTATGTTTATGGTCTTGCTGTGGTAAATGATGGGGTTGTTTTATCGGTTGATTCCTTTGATTCATATCTGTTTGATTTTGAGGTTGAGACTTAGACATAACACTATTCCTTTTGACATTATTTAAAGATAATCAACAGCCTAATTATTAATAATATCAGCATATACCGAAGTTAACCAAATAAAAACAATCATGATGTATCAAAATATAATATTGAAATAAAATTATACTTATAAAATTCAACACCTTTATTAAATAAAACCCTAACCTCCTTATTAAATAAGTTCTTAATGTTTTATTTTTAGTAAAAAATTATATTTTATTCAAACATATACACTAGATTTAGTATTATTTTTACTCTTTAAATAATATTTATTTCACAAAATTTAAAATAATATGAATACATAAATAATACATATAAAGTAAATCAAACATATTCAACAGCTTATTTACAAGCAGATCTTATTATTGAGTTAAAAACAAAATATGACAAAAAAAAATCAATCTTTCCTTAATATATCCTGACTGCAAATTTCAATAATCTCATTATTAAGTACTTTTGATCAGAATATCTGCCTCTCCCCTTAAACATAGGCTAAAGGGCAATTCCAGTTTAAAAAATTAACTTTGTTCAATTGTAAAAAGCCCTATCTTGAGGATAGGGCTTTTTACGAGCAATAGTGTACTGAAAATGGCGTTGCTTAAGCAGGAACTGTGTCGGCAATGGCTTCGCGTGACCAGACCCGATGATGGCGGATCAGGGTTTTAAACTGTTCTTGCACAGATGCAAAATCCTCTGCATTTAAAGTCCCTTCATCATGCGGCAATTTAAGCTCATGTAAAAGTTTTTGCTTATCTCCTAACAATACAATTGGCTTCAGGTGCTTATAGGCCTCCAGAAGATAGTGTTTTGTCACCCCATCTTTTAGCGCTTGCGGGTAATTATCACCATCGACAATCACAACCGCATCATAAGCAATGGAAGGTTCTGCTTTTTGCATACCATTCGAGGCAACTTGAGCCTGTTGTTGATTCATCACAGGACCTGGCGTTGGAGTTAATATGTGAGCCATGGCTTTTTCAGCTGTAGCCCATTGTTGAATCGCATCGATACTGGCTTGATTAACCTGATCATGCACCAGTACGGCAATTTTTTTAGCTTTAATATCTTCAGGAACAAATGCTGTCATAGAAAGACGTGTCGATTTTTCTATCGAGGAAGATTTGGCCGGATTTTGTGGTGCAGTGACTTCTATACCCAAGTTTTTACCGACCTGTTGAGCCAGATCCAGATCTATATTGGCCAATACTTCTTGCACTTCACGTTGGCGGATATGTGGACGTTGTACTTTACTCAATTCGAAAGTATAGGCATCCACCACGTGCTTTTGTTCATACGCTGCCAAGCTATGATAATACAGGCGGGCTTGCGAGAAATGATCTGAAAAAGATTCACTGCGCTGGCGGATTTTTTTACCATCAATTCGTTCCTGATAGTTCTCAAATCCGCCATCTTGTGCAGCGGGTGGAGTTTCGACTGGCCAGTTATTATCAATCGAATTGGGTTGGTAAGATGCCTGACCCCGATGTATAGAAGTTTGATGCATGGCATCACGCTGGTTGTTATGAAAAGGACAAACCGGTTTATTAATCGGCAATTGATGAAAGTTCGGACCACCCAAGCGGCTCAACTGGGTATCGGTATAAGAAAATAAACGTGCCTGCAATAAAGGATCATTGGTAAAATCTATACCCGGTACAATATGGGCCGGGCAAAATGCCACCTGTTCAATTTCTGCAAAGAAATTATCGACATTCCGATTCAGAACAAACTTGCCAATGGGCGTGACTGGAACCAGTTCTTCCGGAATGATTTTTGTAGGATCAAGTAAATCGAACTCGAACTTCATTTCATCTTCTTCAGCGACAATTTGAATGCCGAGCTCCCATTCCGGATAATTCCCCGACTCAATCGCTTCATATAAATCTCGGCGATGAAAATCAGGGTCTTTACCTGACAGCTTTTGAGCTTCATCCCAAACCAGTTGGCTTAAACCTTGTTTCGGTGTCCAGTGAAATTTGACAAATATGGCTTTGCCTTGGGCATTAATCAAACGGAAGGTATGCACCCCAAAACCTTGAATTGAGCGTAAATTACGTGGAATGGCACGATCCGACATTGCCCACATCACCGTATGGGCGGACTCCGGTACCAAGGAGACAAAATCCCAGAAAGTATCATGGGCTGAACCTCCGGTTGGCACTTCAGTATGCGGTTCAGGTTTAACAGCATGCACAAAGTCTGGAAACTTAATGCCATCTTGCACAAAGAAAACCGGAACATTATTACCCACCAAATCGTAATTACCTTCCTGAGTATAAAATTTAATGGCAAAACCACGGATATCCCGCACGGTATCCGCAGAACCGCGTGGGCCTTGTACAGTGGAAAAACGTACAAAAATTGGCGTCTGTGTATTGGAATCGGTCAAAAAGCCGGCTTTGGTATATTGTTCATTACCCGGATAAGCCTGAAAATAACCATGTGCCCCGACACCTCGTGCATGCACAATTCGCTCTGGTATACGTTCATGATCAAAATGCGTGATTTTTTCTCTTAAGATAAAATCTTCCAGTAAGGTAGAACCCCTTACACCTGCCCTTAAACTGTTCTGATTATCTGAAATCTTAACGCCTTGATTGGTGGTCAGCGCCTGATCAGTAGCATCACTGCGTGAAGTATCTAACTGTTGTGTTTTTGCACTTTCATTGTTCTTGTCTAAAGTGTCAGTGCCTGCGACTTCACTTTTCTTATCTTGCTGATTCATGATTGCACCTCTTTTCTATTGAGTTAAAAATGTTGGATAAAATGGATGCGATGACCAATAGACATTAATCTTTATGGGGGAAATGATGATGTGACTTTCTGGGTACTTAAGAAGGGAAATAAAAAGTCGACAAAACGTTGCGTACACCAAAGTCCTATTTCACGATGATGAGCATGGGGTGCCAAGTAAGGCACTAGCTTATTGATTTTCATGGCAAGGTTTCCGGTTTCATAAATCTGGTGCTGAATATCTTCCAGCTCCCCATCCGATAAAAAACTGAACCAGAAATCATGTTGATTTTTATGGCCAAGATTGATTTTCCGTGCGCTTAAATCGGTATTTTGAGCAGATTCACCAGCGATCCAGTCATAAATAATCTGCTTTTCAGTAGAATTAAATACCCCGTACATTTTTCCATCTTCATGGCTAATTAATTTCCAGAAATGACTTTCTTCGGGGTCTCTACCCAGTTTGATCCATTTTTTATCAATTAATACATCCACAAAGGCTTCTACTGATTCAGGTGTTGCAAGCCATGAATTAATGGTTTTGCTATTAAACTGGCATTTTTCATTATGAATGACATTACCGACCAAGGCTTTACGCTTCAAAATTTTAACGACCAGAGCATCTAAATTAAGGTTTTTAATAATTTGCTTAGAAGACAATCCCTTATTGTTTAAAGCAAAGCCGATCTTTACTTTTTCGATAAAAGATTCTTTATCATTGTATTTACTATAGATTTTCTCGAAGGCCTTGAGTGATAAATTGGCATGGCCATTATCAATATTGTCGATGGTGATATGCACATTAAAATATTTCGAATCTATACCTAATTCTTGTAGCTCATAGTTGGTGATCAGCAGATGTAATGGAAGCTGTTCATATGCCAGGTTAAAACCAATAATTTCAGGAATATACTCGGGTGGTGCATAAGCCAGTGCCAGCTGAATTGCAGGTTGATGATAATATTCATCCTCCAGATCCAATACAAAATGCTCCAATCCTAAATTCAGAATAAGATCATCATATAGGCAAACATGATTAGATTTGGCCATTCCCAAGCCGAGTTCTTCTAAATATATTTGAATTAAGTCTCTGAAAACTTGATCATTCCAATAATGGGTCATGCTATATAACCAGGAACCATCTACCCGCTTTACCGGGGCAACTTTAATTAAAAATTCAAAGGCCTGACCGACATTTTTAAAATATTCGCGTTTTTCCCCGCTCTTCCTTCTTTCTAAATAGGCCTGATATTCAGTACATTGAGCCTTATTGTTGCTTAGCATCCAGTCCTTGATTTTGCCAATATCAGCCGGAAAGTCGACAGTGCTATAATTTAAAATTTGAATTTCTTTTTTTAAAAAATGTGATGCTTTTCTTTCCTTAGCACCAATAGAAACATCTGCATTGAGAAAAAAAGTGACTAAATCGCAATAATTTTGATGATTTTTATCAAGTAATTCTAGCAATTGCTTTTTTACTGCTACTGGCATTTTTTATTCTCCAAGCGGTAATTAGCATATGACCTTAATTCACTTATAATGCATGACAAAACCCTATAATTGTTATGATTCGTTTATATTATGTTTAATTCATTATTATCTATTTATAAAATTCAAACAGTTAAAATAAAATCACTTTAAAAAGTGTGACACAAATTGCATTAACATATTTTATATTATTAATATAAAATTTAAGATAATATCCAGCAATTTTAACAAAGGAATAAATATGACTACTAAATGTTGTGAACTTCTAGCGAAAAATAAATTCAATATCACTTTTATTGAAAGTGCATCGGCGGGTTATTTGGCTTACCGTTTTTCACTGTCACCATTTTCAGGTGATATCTTAAATGGAGGACTAGTGTGTTACGATTTAAAGATCAAAGAAAAAATACTTAAAATATCGCCCAAACTTATAAAAATGCACACCGCAGAATCTATTGAAATTACTGAGGAACTAGTAAAAAAATCAAAGAACATATTCAAATCGGATATATATGTAGGATGCACAGGACTACTCAAACGTGGTGGCTCTGAAACTCCAGAAAAACCCGTAGGAACTTTTTTTTATTCAATTTTATATAAAAACAAAATATATAGTTATCGATGCTTATGTAAAGGTAAAAAGAAAGACAAGCTCAATATACTTATTCAATACATATGTAAAAGTCTAATTAAAATTGTTAAATCTAAATAATTTAAATTTGTTAATAGTGTTTATCCTAATTTTCGATATATTTCATTAGTATAATTTAACAACAGATCATTATAATTACATTCCAAACATTATGTAACATCCATTCTATTTTTTAATAAAATATTCATGCTAATAATAATTATATCTGGTTATACAGATTTTATTAAAAGCATATATGAGGTGTAGAGATGACTAATCCAAATCAAACCCAACAACAAAATGATCAACAACGCCAACAGCAGCAACAGAACGACCAACAACGTCAACAACCGGGTCAACAACAGCAGCCTGGTCAGCAACAGCAACAAGATCAGCAACGCCAACAACCTGGTCAGCAGCAAGGCAACATGCCCCAACAGCAGCAACAAGATCAGCAACGCCAGCAAACTGGTCAGCAGCAAAGCAACCTGCAACAACAGCAGCAAAATGAGAATCAACGTCAGCAATCCGGTCAGCAGCAAGATTTTAGACAAAATCAGAATGACCAAAATAATCAACAGAAATAATGAGTTGATTAAGAATTCAATTTCGCACTCTAGACTGTGGAATGGTATTTAATTGCTTAGCGATTAATTCAAAAAAATTAGGAGCTCTACAGAATGACTGATCCCACTTTAGAAAATCAAAACCGTATCTCAAATAGTGAATCTGATCGGTATTGGCGTGAAAATTATACCAGTCGGCCTTATTATCAAGATTTACACCGTGATATTCCAGATATTGATTATGACAAGGATCTATCCTCTGCTTATGAATTTGGAAGAAATTCACGTTCTCAGTACGGCGAGAATGCCCGTTTTGAAGATTCGGAAAATGATCTTCAAAGCAAATGGGAACAGTTTAAAACTACCTCACGCTTAAAATGGGAACATGCAAAACATGCTGTAAAAGATGCATGGGACAGAATGTAGCGGAATAAAAAATTTCACTTCAATTTCCATTCATTAAAAAAGCACCCGAGGGTGCTTTTTTATACTGCTTTTTTATAGAATATTTTTCTGACTAATTGAACATTTGCCCAAATGCATAGATAACATACATCAGCATAAGCGCAGATGACGAAGTTACAAGGAGTTCTATCGCTTTCATAACCCACTCTCACTTCCTTATAGTGGAACACTCTTTATACACTGATAAATTTTGTCAGACAATAACAATTATTGACAATAATGTATCAAAAAATACCAAAAATATAAATATCACATTTTAAAATCAACATTTTCTCTTATCACAAATACAAAATTTTATTGCAAAATATGTCGCTTCATTTTTTAGTAGCATTTGATTTTAATATTTATATATTTTTCAATATTTTAAAAAATAATTCTTTAACTATTTTAACTTCTTTATCTTTGTTAAACTATGCAGATAGTGGATAGGGAAATTAACTTTCCTGTTATTTTTTGATACTCATTTTTGGGTGTGTTCGAGTCGGATTTAAAACTTTGCAACACTTGTCCGCTTCCTTCCCTCTAAACTCACTGCCGCCTACAGATCATCGGTTAGATATTTCATGACTTGCTCTATATGAACTGGAAAGTGAAATTTCAGGCATTAAAAAACCGCCTTAAAGACGGTTTTCCTTTTCCAAGCAGTTATATCTTATTTACGGGAGTATTAAAGCGGAACATCTCATTAATACCCGTATAGAAACTGCGGCCATCAAGGTTCAAATTAATTTCAATACCAGATTCAAGCAAGACTTTCTTGCCTACTTCAACCCATTTAAACCCGTCACGGGTATTTTGCATTTTTTTAACAGGAACCAGCGATACTACAATTTCACGACCATTTACAGATTTTGCGACTAAATTTTCAGTTTTATTCAACATTTACACCAATTTTTTAATACATACAGAAACGCCACCATTGGCATTTCAAAACAACAACCTTAACTTGGGATCACTCAAATGAGTAGAAGCGTCTCTAGCAATTATTAAAAGAGAACATTTTCATGTAAGTCTTATTGTGGAATTTATTATAACAGAAATACTGATTTAATTCTCAAATACATATCAACTATATTAATTATAATTGTATTTAAATATTTCAAGTTTCCTTGTTCTATCTTCACCTATCAACATGCATGTAAATTACTGATAAACCCGCAAATAATCGGCAATCAGGCGTGTCGCCCAAGACTCTGGCTGTTTTACACCTTCATAAAAAATACAGTGACTGCCCTTTTTAGTGGTCACCACTACAATATTGGGCATCTTTTGAATGGCGTCTTTATAAGGTTCCAGATTTCGAATATGACAGACAGGATCATCTTCCGCATTTAAAATCATCAAGGGAATTTTGACATTTTCAAACACATGGATCGGATTTGTAGCCTGATTATAGTCTTCAAAGCTGCTATAGCCCGCCAGTTCAAAATAATGATACTGAAACTCTAATAAATCCTTGGCAGCAAGCACTTTGGGCAAGGAAGGAATTTGTTGCCATGCTTCGCTATAAGGATGAATAAATGCCTCCAACAGCTTTTTCGTCATCAACCTACTATAAAAAGGATGTACATTTTTAAAGCCAAGTTCAGTATCATATCCGGGACATAATGCAAATGCCGCTTTAAATGGGGTGTTTTCACCTTCCTCCCCTAAATAGCGCACTAATAACCCAGTTCCGGCAGATGAGCCGACCGCATATAAAGCAGATTGTGAAAACCTGGTCTGAATATATTGAATCTGTTCACGCAAATCATCGGTAGACCCAAACATGGAAATTTTGGGTACAGGCATGGGTAAATTGGCATGACCACGGCGCAAACATAGGGCGATACGCCATCCGGTATGACGGTGTAAGTCACCCACCAGTTCTGCCATGCTTTCCGGTGTACCGGTGAGCGTATGCATTAACACAATGGTCGGGGTATCTGCTGGCAGATGAAGGCCGTACCAAGCAATGGCAGTCACTCCACCATCCGGCATCTGTAACTGTTCGATGGCATCATAGTGAAGCTGAATGTTTTTCTTTTTGATTAAATCGAAATACAGCAAATGTACATGCGTATTTGCTAACCATGGCGTAGGACGATATTTCTGTTGTAATTGCGGTAAGGCATCAAGCTTTTGCCGGACTTCACCTTGCGGATCACCATACAGTATGGGTAATTCCGCACCGGTAACCTGATCGACAATATCCTGCACAAATTGGCTAATTTTATTGGGCATAAACTTCATATTCGTTTTACCTCATAAAATGATGTAACTCAAAATACTTAGTACGTGTCGCTCCACTCAACCGTTTATATTTTTACTATACTCCTTATGCTTTGGGCATAAAAGCAGCCATACGTTGCCCCATCTGTGCTGCCAATGCTTCCAAGCCGCTCTTGGGACGTAACATCACTTCAAAATCAATAATTTGACCTTGTTCATTAAAACGAATCATGTCTATGCCTTTGAGTTTTTTTTCACCAACATTGGCGGAAAACTCCAGCACTACATTTAATCCATCTTCTGTATAGAATTCACGGTGATAAGTAAAATTTTCAAAGATCTGAATCACGTTGCTCAGAATAAAAAATACCACCTGCTTACCTGGATAAGGCTGATACGCCACAGGTGAACGAAACACCACATCTTCAGCCAGCAGCTCATTCAGAATAGACATATCACGTGTTTCCAGCATGGCATGCCAACGTTGTACCGCTGCTTGAGTCATTATTAAAGCCATTTTTATTTTCCTTATGCTTTTATTTATACAATCCCTCCCTTGCGAAACAATGTTTCTCACCCTTTAAAAAGGGAGGAATAAAGTCCCCCTTTATCAAAGGGGGATTTAGAGGGATTAAATCACGGCTGCCAAATCTGCACCTTGACGAATGGCACGTTTGGCATCCAGTTCACCAGCTTCTTTGGCACCACCAATCAAATGTACATTTTTGCCATCGGCTTGCAGCTGGTCAAACATTGCGGTAAAAGGTTCCTGACCGGCACAAATCACCACATGATCCACTTCCAACACGCTCGGTTGACCATCCACCACAATATGTAGGCCTTGATCATCAATCTTTTCATAACTCGCGCCAGCCACCATTTTTACATCGCGGTGTTTTAATCCGGTACGGTGAATCCAGCCTGTGGTTTTACCCAAACCTGCACCGACTGAGCTTGCCTTGCGTTGCAAGAGATAGATTTCACGCGTAGACGACTCTACCTGTGCCGTTTTCAAACCACCGACATTTTCATAAGTCGTGTCAATGCCCCATTCATTATAGAATTTTTGTGGATTCAGCGTGGCGCTCTCACCTTCATGGCTTAAATACTCTGCTGTATCAAAGCCAATACCGCCTGCGCCAATAATGGCAACACGTTGGCCTACAGCCTTGTGATCTTTTAATACTTCCAGATAAGTCAGTACTTTTGGATGATCAATGCCGTCAATTTCTAAATGACGCGGGCTTACCCCGGTTGCCACCACAATCTCGTCAAAGTCAGACTGGCTTAATGCTTCATAGGTCGCTGAATGATTTAAGAGCAATTTAATATTGGGTTGTAATTCAATTTTACGTTTGAAGTAACGCAAGGTCTCATAAAACTCTTCTTTGCCCGGAATGGTTTTGGCAATATTAAACTGCCCGCCAATCTGGTTAGATGCTTCGAAAACAGTAATTTGATGTCCACGCTCGGCGGCATAAGTGGCAAAACTTAAACCTGCCGGACCCGCACCAATCACCGCAATCTTTTTAGCCTGTGTCGTTTCCTTGAATATCAGTTCCGTTTCATAACAGGCACGCGGATTGACCAGACAAGTGGCAATTTTCATCGAGAAAATATGATCCAGGCAGGCCTGATTACAACCGATACAGGTATTGATTTCATCACTGCGGCCCTGTTCTGCCTTTTGCACAAAGAATGCATCGGCAAGCATGGGGCGTGCCATCGAAATCATGTCTGCATGACCCGAAGCCAACACGTGTTCTGCCATTTCAGGGGTATTGATACGGTTTGAGGTAATCAATGGAATTTTGACCAAACCTTTTAATTTTTCAGTGACCCAGGTAAATGCAGCGCGTGGCACTTTGGTTGCAATAGTCGGAATACGCGCTTCATGCCAGCCAATCCCGGTATTAATAATAGTTGCACCAGCTTTTTCAATTTCTTTGGCCAGTTGCACCACCTCTTCAAAGGTAGAACCACCATCGACCAGATCCAGCATGGATAAACGATAAATGATGATAAAGTTTTCACCCACGGTTTCACGGGTACGCTTAACGATTTCAATCGGGAAACGAATACGGTTTTCATAACTGCCGCCCCACTCATCATCCCGATGGTTAGTGCGTGCAGCAATAAACTCATTAATCAGATAGCCTTCCGAGCCCATGATTTCTACACCGTCATAACCGGCGTATTGCGCCATCTTTGCACAATGGGCAAAGTCATCAATGGTCTGTTGTACCTCAGCAGCGCTTAAGGCATGGGGCTTGCTTGGATTGATCGGTGCCTGAATAGCAGACGGCGCAACCAGCTCAGCCTGATAGGAATAACGTCCGGTATGTAAAATCTGCATGGCAATTTTGCCACCCGCGTCATGCACCGCCTGAGTAATGACTTTATGTTTTTCAGCTTCTTCTACAGAGTCTAATTTCGCCCCGCCCGCAAAGGTCAAACCTGCATCATTCGGTGCAATCCCACCTGTAACAATTAGCCCTACACCGCCTTGTGCCCGTTCTGCATAAAATGCAGCCATGCGTTCATAGCCACGTGGCGCTTCTTCCAGACCTACGTGCATAGATCCCATCAAGACACGGTTTTTGAGTGTGGTAAAGCCTAAATCTAAAGGGGCCAACAAATGAGGGTAATTCGACATATGATCTCCTTGGCGTGCTTTCTCAGCTAGCTATTCGGGGTGCTTAATGCAACTTGTTGCATAATTTATATTCCAGATTTGATTTTTATGCAACATGTTGCATAATGTTCTGGTAAATTTTTACTGACTGAGCCGTTTATGTCCTTAGCCCATGTTTTATTGACCAGCCTGATTGAAAAACCCAGTACCGGGATTGATTTGGCTCGTCGCTTTGACCGTTCTATGGGCTTTTTCTGGAATGCGACCCATCAGCAAATTTATCGTGAACTCAGCGCCATGCAGCAAAAGAACTGGATATCCACGCTTGAAGATCACAGTTCCAATACCCGTAAAAAAACCTATCAGGTTGAAGCGCTGGGACGTGCCGAACTGGCAGACTGGATGCTCAAACAAAGCGCTCCGGCGCAATTACGCGATGATTTAATGGTGCGGCTGCGTGCTGAAGCACAATTGGGTGGCAATACCATACTGCCTGAATTAGAACGGCATTTGCTGTTACACCAAGAAAATTTAAAAATTTACCAAACGATTTTTGCCAAAGACTTTGCCGATGGGCCTGATCAAGACCGTACCCAATTTATTCATAAAATGATTCTGCAACTCGGCATTGATCTGGAAATAGGCTGGATCAAGTGGCTCGAAACTGTTATTCCGCAATTAAAAGCCTTTGAAGATAAGACCTAAATAAAGGATAAGCGTATGCCACACTACCGCATGCTTGATAATGAGCAACTGTTTGTTCGTGAATTTGGACAAGGACAGCCTGTATTGGTCCTGTCAGGTTTAGGCATGCAGAGTTGGCAATGGCTACCTTTTTTATATCCCCATGCCAAAAATCATAAATTTATTATCCCTGAATGGCGTGGTTTTGGCGCGTCTAGTAATTGCCGTATTCCAGATATGGATGCCATTTCCAGTCACTGGCAAGATGTACAATCCGTTATGGCCCAGTTACAACTGGACAAAGTGATTGTGATTGCCTATTCCATGGGTGCAACCACGGCGATGCATGGCATGCAATATGGCAACTTTGCCGAACATATCACAGCCTATTTGCATATTGACCAGACCCCTAAAATTCCGGTGGATGACAGCTGGGCTTATGGACTGTTTGGCGAGCATCATCCGGTCTTTATTTCTATTCTGACTGAGCTATCGCAGTTGCTATCTCAATACCAAAACATCAAATATTTAAAAGATCTGGATAGTAAAGCCCGCCGGCAAATTGCCAAACTCTGGCTACAGTTTATGAGCCTGCAAAATAGCAATAAATACAGTTTAAAGGCCTTTGAATGGGTGTTAAATCAGCCGCGATTACAAAGTTTATTACTACCCTCTAAGCGGCTCGACTATACGGCCTGGTATATCAACAATTATCTGTATCATCAGGAAGATTACCGCGAGGCGATTCAAAAACTGCAATGCCCGGTAACTTTCCTCAGCGGTACTCAATCCAAGCTTTATCCTGTAGAAGGCCAAACCTTGATTGCACAAAGTATTCCACATGCCAAACAGGTTCATTTTGAAAAATCCGGGCACACGCCATTGCTGAGTGAACCGGTTAAATTCGGTCGTGAAATTGCCCAGTTTCTTAAACAGTCCAGGTAAATCGTGATGCATCCTAAAAGTAGCAGCATTAAAAAATGATGCGGTCATATTTAATGGCTTCCAGATCATAGACCTGATAAACACTATCGATTAATGCACGGATATAGTCACTTTCATCATTGTTACGCAGAATTAAAAATACTGGACTGACAGCTGCATCATCAATGATCGGCACATAATCTAAGTGTTTAAATTGCATGGTTGTAGCACTCTCCGGGACAATACAGAGACCTTCACCAGCAGCCACCATACCCAAGGCCAACTGGATATCTTCCACCACAGTTAAATTTTGGGGATTAAGACCATATTCAGAAAACAGGCCTTTCATTTGGGTCGAAAAACTGGGTTTGGGCAAATTGGGATATAGAATTAAAGTTTCATCGACAATATCTGCAAGTCTCAGCCCTTCTTTATGCTGTGCAATAGCATGACTTGAATGCACCGCAACCATTAAAGGTTCTTCACGCAGTAAAATCCGTTTTATATCCGGGTCTGATATACGCACCCGGCCAAAGCAAGCATCAATACGCCCTTCTTTCAGCGCATCGATTTGCTGCATGGCATTCATCTTGACCATTTTGATTTTCAAATGTGGGTGCTGCTGACGAAATAAATAAACCACTCGAGGCAACAGTCCAAACAATAAGGAACCACCAAAGGCAATGGTCAGCGTTCTTTCAATCATGCCTTCACGCATGGTCATGGATTTAAGCTGCTCAGCATTGGCTAACAGCTTGAGCGCCTGCTGATAAAAAAAACGCCCGATTACAGTCGGTTGCAATGGTCGGCTGCCTCGTTCAAACAGCTGAGCACCGAGTTCTGTTTCAAGATTTTGAATTTGACGGCTTAATGGAGGCTGAGCAATAAATAATTTTTCTGCCGCTTTGGTAAAACTCTGTTCTTCTACTACCGCAACAAAATAGCGTAAATGTCTTAATTCCATGACATTTTTCCTTTATTGATCTCTATACATCCAGCCCAAAACCAGCAAGGCAATTCACCGTAGCCAATTCAAAGCACTGAAATTGAACCATAAAGAAAAGCGCTGTTACTGACTATTCCACTTTAGCCTTGCTCTTTCGCTTGCTCTTTTGATAGTCAGATAGAAGAAGATGATTTTATTTTTCAGATATTTATGATTTTCAAATCTTCAATAAAGCAAAGCGGATAACAGCTGATCACGGCGCAGAATAAAAATATAAACCCTGAAGATTGAGCAAATTTGAAATTGACAAATTGCAACGATACCTCTTTAATCTTAGATATTGTTGCATAAATGGAATTCTTAAATGCTGTCTGATCTTGATGATTTTTATTGCTTTGCATTGGTGGTTGAACATGGCGGTTTTAGTGCAGCAGAACGTGCCACGGATATTCCAAAATCAAAATTAAGCCGTCGCGTTTACAATCTTGAAGAACATTTAGGCGTTCGCTTAATCCAGCGCAGTTCCCGCCATTTTGCCGTGACTGAAATTGGCATGAATGTTTATCGCCATGCGCAAGTGATGATGAATGCTGCTCAAGCTGCCCATGATCTGGTGGATCATTTAAGTATTCAGCCGCGTGGAGTAATTAAAGTCAGTCTGCCGGTTTCCATAGCGCAAAATGAAATCGCCAAGATTCTGCCAAAATTTCTGAAAACCTATCCCGAAATTAAAGTACAGCTGATTGTCAGCAATCGCCGTGTCGACATTATCAATGAAGGGATAGATGTGGCATTACGGGTACGTTCCAATTTAGATGATGACCCGAACCTGGTTTTACGCCAATTTGAAAATATCGAACAGCATTTATTTGCCAGTCAAGCCTACCTGAATGAATTTGGGGACTTAAAACAGCCGGAAGATTTAAGCCAGCATCATATTCTTAGCATGTCGGATGAACATTTAGACCAGTATATCGTTGTACATGATGATAAAAACCAGCAGAAAAAAATTAAGGTCAACCCTATGGTAATGGGTTCTGACTTGATGATGCTGGCACAACTGGCACGACAAAATTGCGGTATTGTCTTGTTGCCCGACACCATTGTTCAAGATTATGTTCAAAGTGGTGAATTGGTGCGTGTACTGCCGGACTGGAAAGCACCACACGGTATTTTCCATGCAGTTTATCCTTCACGCCGTGGCTTATTACCCGCTGTCCGTGTCTTTATCGACTATTTGGTGGAACAGCTCAGTAAGCATTAATACTTATGCCTCTGCTTAGAAAAGCAATAAGGCTATCTTTAAACAATTGGAAGATGCCTTTGAATTTTTGATTGCCTTACCATAAAACTACCAACCTTGTCACAAAAATATAAAATTCACTTGAGTAATACAAAATTTTAGGCAAAAAAAAGCTTATCCGAGGTGGATAAGCTTATAAACTTTAAATAAGAAACTACAGCTAGAATCTATAGTTGTATAGTACAAAAAAAAAATATATAAATCTAATATCTAAAATATATTATGAAAAAATAATAAAAATAAGTTTTCATTTAAAATCATAAAATTAGTCTTTAAAGTAATAGATTTTAAAACTTTGTTTGAACATAAAATCAACAATTCTATACCAAAGTATAAAACTATCTATTTCATTTAACTCTTCTCACTTAAATTGCAGGATATGTACCTGTACCTTCTGGCCAAGGAGATAGAAGTTCAAAGCCGGTATCTGTTACTGCAACCATGTGTTCCCATTGCGCTGTCAATGAACGGTCAGCAGTCACTACAGTCCAGCCATCTTTAAGCTCTTTGACACGTGCCTTGCCTGCATTGATCATCGGTTCAATGGTAAAAACCATGCCTTTTTTAAGGATAAGACCTTGTCCTGACTGTCCATAATGTAGAACATTCGGTTGTTCGTGATAGACCTTGCCAATGCCGTGACCGCAGTATTCACGGACGATGCTATAACCTTCGCGGTGCGCAACCGACTGGATGGCAAATCCGACATCCCCCAAAGTTGCGCCCGGTTTCACTGCATGAATACCGGCAACCATCGCTTCATAAGTAGTTTCAACCAGTTTTTTGGCTTCAGGCTTCACCGTACCGACATAATACATGCGACTGGTATCACCAAAATAACCATCTTTAATGATCGCCACATCAATATTGATAATGTCACCATCTTGCAAAATGGTATTTGCAGATGGAATACCATGGCACACTACTTCATTTGGGGAAATACAGGTGGTTTTGGTATAGCCGTAATAACCGACATTGGCCGGAATCACTTTTAAGGTGTTCACAATGAAGTCGTTACAGATGTCATCCAGATATTCTGTGCTTACTCCCGGCTTGATATACTTCCCTATCATTTCTAAAACCTGAGCAGCCAAACGCCCGGAAATACGGAGTTTTTCTAAATCTTGCTCAGTTTTGATGGTAATAGTTGAAGCTTTCATTGCATCATCCTCAAGAATAAGGCTTATGATTATAGTCCTTTTACTTTTATTTTGTTTAATTAGAACAGATAAACAGGATCGTTTTGACCATTTTTTGCAAGTTGGGTGATTGATTTACATACATTTAACCAATCATTATAAAAAAATTAAAATCTACTTAAATAATTAAAAAAGAATAATATTTTATATTTTTATTTTTTTTACCAATTAATCATATATATAATTAAACTTAATTTTTTCCAATTGTTCATTTAGGTAGGTTTTTAAATCACTAAAGTTCATAACCTTCATAAGATAATCTACAAAAAAACGTTCATATCCTCTAAAATTGCCTCTTTTGATCAATCTATCTCCCCTCTATGACAAGTCTCCGTACAAGAGATATTGTTGCCTTAGGTTTTATGACCTTTGCACTTTTTATTGGTGCGGGCAATATTATCTTTCCACCTATTGTGGCTCAACAAGCCGGTGAACATGTATGGCTAGCTGCTTTAGGTTTTCTTATTACCGCAGTTGGTCTGCCTGTTATCACCATTATGGCGTTATCACGTGTAGAAGGATCCATCCAAAATTTAAGTTCCCCTTTAGGTAAAATCGCAAGTCTGATTTTAACTATCGTGTGTTACTTAGCTGTTGGTCCTTTATTTGCAACTCCGCGTACCGCAACGGTTTCTTATGAAATCGGTTTTTCTTCTTATTTTGGTACATCAAGTAGCAGCCTGCTCATTTACAGTGCGATTTATTTTGCGCTGGTGACGGCTATTTCTTTATACCCAAATAAACTCTTAGATACTGTTGGTCATTTCCTTGCACCGTTAAAGATTGTTTCTTTAGCTGTACTGGGTATTGCTGCATTTATGATTCCAGCCGGATTTATTCCGCCTGCAATTAACAACTATGTAACTGCCCCGGTTTCCGAAGGTTTTGTCAATGGTTACTTAACCATGGACACCTTAGGTGCTTTGGTATTCGGTATTGTGATCATTAACGCGATTCATTCACGTGGAGTAATAGATAAAAAACTGGTCACCAAATACGCCGTGATTGCGAGTTTAATCTCGGGTGTCGGTTTAACCCTGGTTTATTTAAGTCTGTTCAAACTTGGTTTAGGTAGCCACGAAGTTGCACCAAATGCTGCCAATGGTGCAGTGATCCTGCATGCATATGTACAACATGCTTTTGGTGATATTGGCTCTCTATTCTTGACTGGCATGATTTTTCTTGCCTGTATGGTGACAGCGATTGGCTTAACCTGTGCATGTGCAGAATACTTCTCAGAACTGACTAAAATTCCTTATAAAATTTTCGTTTTTGTTTTGGTAGGCTTCTCTTTCATCATTTCAAACCTTGGCTTAACCAAACTGATTGCCGTATCTGTGCCTGTGTTGAGTGCCATTTACCCACCAGCCATTGTGGTGATCCTGCTCAGTTTCTTGTGGAAGTATTTCAATAAACCTGCCTATGTTGTTGCCCCGGTAACCGCGATTGCATTCTTATTTGGCGTGCTTGATGGACTTAAAGTTGCAGGTTTTAACTTACCTGAAATCATTCAACATTTACCTTTAAATGCGCAAAATTTAGCCTGGCTTATTCCATCTACTATTGTGCTGATTATGGCTATTTTGATCGACAAAGTTAAAAAATAACCTCAAGTTGATGTCATTAAAATTACGTTTTATCCAAACCTGATTTTAAGCGTAATCAATAAAATGTCATGTTTTACCCAAACAGAATTTTATTGTTTACATTCACATCGGCTTGATATGTTTTGTAACAACTTAAAATTAAATAAAATCAATCACTCCCTTTTTAATTTCTCTCCGTCTGAGCTATAGCAGATTTTTTGCTTAAAGCTTGGCATCAATATTGCTGTTTTTATATCGACTATTGTTGAATATCTTCAATTTTTTTCATTTTGATAATATGTATGAACAGTACAATATTTGATCAAAAAATAGCTCATATTCATATTTTGAATAAGATAAGCATATAGTTTTATGTAATAGCATTGTTTTATGACAAAATAATGACATTGCCTATTGAAATGAGATGAAATTCGAAGTAAAACATTAGAAACTAATCTGACTAAAACAATTAGGTTTAGGTCATAAAATAACCGGAGGGGTGGGGATGTTAACATTACATTTCAATAAGGAAATCTTCATTAACGCTCTAAAAGCAAACAAGAACATGGTCACTTATCTAAGTACCTCAATAGCTTTAGTGGTGACACTCATTATCCATGGATTAATTCAGGGTAATTTAAAGCCTGAATTCTTTATGTATGCTTTTATTGTCTCGGTTGCCTTTTATATTTGGGCGGTGGTCGACCAAAAATATCGTTACCAGAAGCAGAGTAATTCCACAGAATAAAAGATGGGTGAACCCTCACCCATCTTAAAAAAGAACAATAATAAATATTAATCAAATACTTATTTAAAAAATAAAAATCATTAAATTAAAATTTCCCTAATCCCCGCATAGTTCCAAGTAACAATCCTGCTGTCGCACCCAACTCCCCGATCACCAAAAAAATCATCGCACTGCTCAGCATCCATTTTGGCAAATGCCAGCGCCCCATTTGGTGTGGTTGTTTAAATTGATTGGTGGTATCTTTAAGCCAGCCATGTAAGACATAACTTAAAATTGAAAAACTAAAAAAGAACAGATTGATCAGCACAAAAATTAGATTAAGTCCCTCACTCCAAACTGAAAAATAAGCTAAAACTGCAATAATCAGGCTGGCTGGTGCATAGAGCAAGCTACTTCTATGAGCAATATCGACATAATAATGTGCACGTGCCTGTGGAGAATGCCGGATTTGATAATATTTCCATACGCCTGTAAGCATGCCTACCCACAGAAATACCCCACTAAAGATGATTGCCCAGGCAACCGACTGATTTAACATTCCTGTTTCCATTCATATATATCCTTATTTTTAGAGCACTATTTGACTTTAAAGTCATACATTTTACAAGTTTCTTTTTGGAACTTAGATAAAGTAAAACAATGACTTTATGACATTGCCCACTGGAAAATCATGTCTCGATACGAAAATTTAGAAATCCAATGTCAGGATGGCTATACACTACATGCCCGCTTTTATTCACATCAAACTGCGCATGCAAAGTCCTTACCGGTTTTAATTTGTCCAGCAACCGGCATTACCAAACAGTTTTACCATGCCTATGCAACATGGCTGGCAGAGCAAGGTCATGATGTTTTAGTCTTTGATTTTCGCGGGATTGGGGATTCACTGACAGGCCCACTGAAAAAATCCAAGGCCAGTATAGTGCAATGGGGACAACTGGACATTCCTGCTGCCATTGATACCTTACTTACCAAAACAACGGCCCAAAAAGTGATTTTATTAGGTCATAGTGCGGGTGGTCAGCTTTTGGGCATTGTACCTAATTATGAAAAAGTGGCTAAAGTTGTCGCGGTTTCAGGTTCAACTGGACATGTGAAAGGACTCAAAGGTAAAACCAAACTGCTTGCACCAGTAATGTTCCGCGGCATTTTCCCACTTTCCCGTTACACCTTAGGTTATGGCCCGACTCAAGCTATTGGCATGGGTGAAAACCTGCCTAAAGATGTCGCCAAGCAATGGGCACAATTTTGTAGCAAACCGGGTTATGTCATCAATGCGATGGGTAAAACGGTATTTGAAGATTATCATGCAGAAATTAAATGTCCGATTACGGTACTGTGGTCTTCAGACGATGAAATTGCAACCGAAGCTAACGTAAAGGATTTATTACGTTTGTACCCAAATGCAGCGACTGAAATGATTGAATTAAAGCCTAAAAGCTATGAACATAAAGCCATTGGCCATATGCTGATGTTTAAAAAATCGCATCAAAATTTATGGCGGGTGATTGAAAAAGAACTCTCAGCTTAAGCATTTAGACATCGCTAGTTTGATAAATTTGTGTTTTAATACGCTTAGTATGAGATGAGCCTCTTACAGTATGTGCCTTAGATGTGCATACGACTAGCCCCTAACCATGGGGCTTTTTAATGTCTGAAATCAATAGCTTAAAATTAATCGGCGTAAAACTGGCGTAAATACAAAGTTATCCACAGGTAATAACTGCTTATTAGTGTTAATTATATCATCTGCTTTATGAGCGAAATATAGAATTATAAAAATGAAAACATACCTATATTCTCACATTGAACACTGCATGAAATTTGCTGAGCCCTGGAATAAAAAATCTGGTTGGCGGTGTGGCATAGTTGTTTTGATTTTGAGTGGGGTGTGGAGTTAATCTCGATTAATTTAAATCACAGGGATAATTATGAAAATTAATACGAAATACCTTTTAGAATGTTATTTTTAAAATCCCACAGACATTGTAATTATTTTATGTATTAAATAAGTCTAAAGAATTTCACACTATCAGGCTAAAAATTAAAAATGATTCCAGCTTTATAGCAAGGAGACAATCAATGCCGAACTTTATAAGACCTGTATATTTGGGTCTACTTTTCCACCCCATGATGGCAATAAGTATTTGTACTGCTGTACATGCTAATGCGTCCCCTATGGCTCTTAGCTCTCCCAAAGATAATATCTACCCAAATATAGATCGGGGTTTAAGTGAAAGTCTTTATCCTAATGAAACAACCACAGCTGAAAAAATCGCAGACATCATTGAAATGTCGATCCGGAAAGAGTATTCCACAGGGATAGCGCTACGTGATGCACACCCCAAAGCACACGGCTGCGTACGTGCAGAATTTAAGATAGATGAAACACTCCCAAAAAACTTGGCTCAAGGCATTTTTCTTCCTGGAAAAACATATCAGGCCTGGATTCGTTTCTCTAATGGATCTAGTGATGCAAAACAGGCGGATATTAAAAGAGATGCTCGGGGTATGGCGATAAAACTTTTAGATGATGCAGCATCCACACAAGATTTTATTATGATCAATCATCCTGTCTTTTTTGTGAATGATCCATCTCGTTATATGTCATTTATGCAGGATATAAATAGTGACAGATTTCTTAAAAAACTCCATATTCCTTTTGCATTAGGAGCTAAAGGAACTTGGATTGCATTAAATTCTAGAAATAAAATTTCAAATCCCCTGCAAACTCGATATTGGTCCATGGTTCCCTACCAGTTAGGACTAGGTTCTGATCGCCAGGCGGTAAAATACTCTGCTAGAGCTTGCTCAACAGTAATAGACCCTATGCCAGAAAAACCGAGTCATGATTTTCTGAGAGATGCCCTACGAAATAGCCTGCAAAAGGACGATGCATGTATGGAGTTTTTAATACAACCTAGAACATCAAGTACCATGTCAGTCGAGGATTCCATGACCGAATGGAAAGAAAGCCAAGCACCTTTCTATAAGGTAGCAACTATTCGTATTCCCCAACAAGTTTTTGATACGCCTGACCAAAATAAGTTTTGTGAAAACCTCTCCTTTACACCATGGCATACACTACCTGAACATAAGCCGCTTGGAGCAATAAACCGAATGCGTAAAGTGATTTATGATCGTATTAGTCAAGTTAGACACGAGATGAATTCTACCAACAGATTAGAACCGCATTGATACCTAAATAGTACTTATAAGAAAAGCCCTCACTTGAGGGCTTTCATTCTATCCAATATTATTTTTGTTGTTTTTGGGGGTTTTGAGATTGTTCATTTTGTTGCTTTTTAGGGTCTGATTGTTGTTGCTGTTGTTTCTGATCGTTCTGTTGGTTTTGCTGTTGCTGTTGATCAGATTGTTGGTTTGGTTGTTGATTAGCCATTTTAGTTTCCATCCTATAGTTTTGGAATACGCTGCTTTAATAGCAACCTTATCAGGCTACTCTTTAAATTTGCTTATCCAATACCTTGTCTGTATCAATTTGCGTGAATGTAAGTTGAATAAATATAGTGGACTGATCTTTAACAAAACTTTTTCGATGAGGTTAACAATAATTACCTGAATCTCTTATTTTAAAAGCTCCTTTTCTGGCCAAACGTTACTCAATCTTTCGACATCAATTGCGTGGCCATCTGCTTTTTCTGCCAAGCTTCGATTGATGTGTGCTGAATTAACAGGATACTTCCACTTGGTAGATTCTATGCAGCCAACTTGTAAAAGTCTGCTGCCATTTGATTTGGTGTTTTAAAATCTAATCCTTTTTGAATTCTCTGCTGATTATAAAATAGCTCAATATATTTAGTAATATCTGCTTTAACTTCTTCTCGTGTTTTATAATTACGATGATGAACCAATTCATTCTTCAGTATGCCCCAAAAGCTTTCAATAGGGGCATTGTCGTAGCAATCTCCTTTTTTGCTCATTGAACCTTGAAAACCATATTTTTCAAGCATAGTTCGATACTCATGACTGCAATACTGACTTCCTCTATCTGAGTGAACGATTAAACCTTGTCTTAGCTTTTGATTACGAATAGCCATACTTAGAGCATTGCAAACAAGCTCTGCTGTCATACGTTCATTTAAACTATAGCCAACGACCTGTTTCGTATAAAGATCTTTTAAAGCAACTAAATATAGCCATCCTTCACTTGTCCAAATGTAGGTAATGTCACTTACCCACGCTTGATTTGGAACACTCATGTTGAATTCTTGCTCTAACAGATTGCTGTACACAGCACTATTGTGATTACTATTCGTCGTTCTTTTAAAGCGTTTATAGCGCTTACAATAAAGTTGTGTAAGTTTCTTTATGCTACGTACTGCATACTGACTAATTTCAATGCCTTGAGCATGCAAGTACTTGGTCAACCGAATATAACCATAGCTTTCATTGGTTTCTTCATGAGCTATTTTGACCAATAGCGTCTGTTGGTTTCTTTGAATAGCACTTTTGCTCAAGCCACACTTCAACCAGTCATAAAATCTTGAAACTGAAACATGAAGTAGACGAGCCATCATAGCTATTGGGTATACATGTCTTTGCAGTTTCATATATGCGTACCTTACTGACTTTCTTTTGCAAAGTACGCTGCTGCTTTTTTTAGAAATGCTTTTTCCATTTCAGCATTTTGAGTTGTTGCTTCAGCTTCTTGTTTTCTTCAAGCAGGGCTACAAGATCTGGAGAATATTGTTGTGTACCAACTAATGTTCCAGATTTAGCTTTATTGTACCAATTTGAAAGTGTTTGCATGGATATGCGAGCTGCCTTGCTGTTTCTGAGACATTGCCCTTATTTTCTTCAATTACTTTTATGGCTTCAGCTTTAAATTCTGACGTGTAAAAATTTTGCTTTTTTCTCATGGTAAACTCCTGATGAGTAAGTATAGTTTACCAAGTTAAAGTCTCCGCTTTTTTCAGCACATATCAATCATAGTTTCTTTCTTTTATATATCGATCTAAATCACTTCTAATATTACGTAAATCAAAATATGTAGAGCTAATAAAAATTCTTGGTTTTGTCATTTTTATTTTAAAATCAAAGTATTAAGTTAAGCTTAATTTACATTTTATATACCTTAAAAACAATAAAATTAAAAAATAAGGGCTGATTAATCAGCCCTTATTTTTTATTGCTTAACGCTTAATTTTCAAGTAAATCAAAAACTTACTCTTGTGCTAGGGAAAAGCCTTTCGGCTTTTCTTTATCCTAGCTCATTAAGACAATTGAGCAGCAGCAATTTTCTTGGTATCAACATCTTTAGCAGCGTCAGTATAGTCGCCCATTTTGTCGAAGCTTAAGTATTGATAGATGTCAGCAGACATGCTGTCAATTTGAGCTGCATACTGTTGGTATTCTTCTGGAGTTGGTAATTTACCAAGTACAGCAGCAACAGATGCAAGTTCAGCAGAAGCTAAGTAAACGTTAGCGCCTTGACCTAAACGGTTCGGGAAGTTACGAGTAGAAGTCGATACACAAGTTGTATTCGGAGCTACACGTGCCTGGTTACCCATACACAATGAACAACCTGGCATTTCTGTACGAGCGCCAGCTTTACCATAGATGTTATAGAAACCTTCTTCCATCAATTGACGTTCGTCCATACGCGTTGGTGGAGCGATCCACAAACGAGTTGAAAGCACGCCACCAGGAACTTTCTCAAGTAACTTACCAGTTGCACGGAAGTGACCGATGTTCGTCATACATGAACCAACGAATACTTCGTCAATTTTCACGCCTTGAACGTCAGAAAGTAATTTCGCGTCATCTGGATCGTTCGGGCAGCACAGAACAGGTTCAGTGATGGTAGAAAGGTCGATTTCATACACTTTAGTGTATTCAGCATCAGCATCAGCTTTAAGAAGTGATGGGTTAGCCAACCATTTTTCCATGTTCTCAACACGACGAGCCATAGTACGCGCATCGCCATAACCTTCAGAAATCATCCATTTCAACATAGTAATGTTTGATTTAAGGTATTCAGCAACTTTCTCTTCAGAAAGAGTGATTGAACAACCAGCAGCTGAACGCTCAGCAGAAGCATCAGACAATTCGAACGCTTGCTCAACAGTTAAGTCAGTTTCCATTTCTGTTAAGTCGATCTCAAGGATACGACCAGAGAAGATGTTTTTCTTACCTTTCTTCTCTACAGTTAAGTCACCTTGCTGAATCGCAACATAAGGAATTGCATGTACTAGGTCTCGTAGAGTGATACCAGGTTGCATTTTACCTTTGAACTTAACAAGAACAGATTCAGGCATATCAAGTGGCATAACACCAGTCGCTGCAGCGAACGCTACAAGGCCAGAACCCGCTGGGAATGAAATACCAATTGGGAAACGAGTATGCGAGTCACCACCAGTACCAACAGTATCTGGAAGAAGCATACGGTTTAACCAAGAGTGAATAATACCGTCACCTGGGCGTAAAGACACACCACCACGGTTCATGATGAAATCAGGAAGCGAGTGCTGCATTTGAACGTCAACTGGTTTTGGATACGCAGCTGTATGACAGAAAGATTGCATAACAAGGTCAGCAGAGAAACCTAGGCAAGCCAAGTCTTTCAATTCGTCACGAGTCATAGGACCAGTTGTATCTTGCGAACCAACAGTCGTCATCTTAGGTTCACAGTAAGTACCTGGAAGTACACCTTGACCTTCAGGAAGACCACAAGCGCGACCAACCATTTTCTGTGCTTGAGTGAAGCCTTTGCCAGTAGCAGCAGGTTGAACTGGAGTACGGAACAAAGTAGATACAGGAAGACCTAAAGCTTCACGCGCTTTAGTAGTCAAACCACGACCAACGATCAGGTTGATACGACCACCCGCACGAACTTCGTCAAGAAGAACTGGAGTTTTAAGTTCAGCTTCAGCAATAACCGCACCGTCTTTAGACGCAGTCACTTTTGCAGCAGCATGATCGATGTTAAGAACGATTTCATCGCCCATATTCATGTTAGCAACGTCGATCTCGATCGGTAACGCACCAGCATCTTCCATTGTGTTGAAGAAGATCGGAGCGATTTTAGAACCTAAGCAGTAACCACCGTCTTTTTTGTTCGGGATGTGAGCGATGTCGTCACCAAAGAACCAAAGAACAGAGTTAGTTGCAGATTTACGAGATGAACCAGTACCAACAACGTCACCTACGTAAGCAACTTGGTTGCCTTTCGCGATAAGTGCTTTAATTTGGTTTAATGGACCAACTTCACCTGGTTTTTCAGGATTGATACCGTCACGTTCGTTTTTCAACATCGCATTTGCGTGTAACGGGATGTCTGGACGGCTCCAAGCGTCTTGTGCAGGAGACAAGTCATCTGTATTTGTTTCGCCAGTTACTTTGAAAACTGTCAATTTAATTTCAGATGGAACGTCTGGACGTGTAGTGAACCATTCAGCATCAGCCCAAGACTGCATAACAGCTTGTGCATTTGCATTACCTGCTTTTGCTTTATCAGCAACGTCATGGAATGCATCAAATACAAGAAGAGTTTTCTTAAGCGCTTCAGCAGCAAGTTCTGCAAGTTCAGCGTCATCAAGAAGTGCAACTAAAGGTGCAACGTTGTAACCACCAAGCATAGTACCTAGTAAGTAAACAGCACGTTCTTTAGTGATTAAAGGAGATGTTGCTTCGCCTTTTGCCAATGCAGCCAAGAATGCAGCTTTTACATAAGCAGCTTGGTCAACACCTGCAGGAACACGGTTTTCTAGCAAATCAACTAAAAATGCTTCTTCTCCAGCCGGTGGATTTTTTAATAGTTCAACCAAGTCAGCTGTTTGAGCATCGTCAAGTGGCTTCGGTGGGACTCCGAGTGCGGCACGTTCTTCAACGTGTTGGCGGTAAGCTTCTAGCACGGTGTTATTCCTCTTTTTAAAAAATTATCTACGAATTCCAGCTTATTCAAAGCTTCGCAAATAATATGGACTGCTAAATTTTACTAAAATTCCAGTTAAAAGTTAATGCAACTAAAGTGTTTCTTTGTGATGTCCATTATTTTGTAGCTAAATGATGTTCATATTGGTTACACATTAGGCAAACACTTCACTTTCAAGGCTTTTTAATAGCAAAAAACTGAGTTTTACCGGAACATTAAACATAAAAAAGACAACCTAATGTTGCCTTTTTTTCTTCTATAAAAATATTCAACCTTAGTGGACTGTGGTTTCAGACAAATATTGCTGTAATTCTGCACGATTACCTGAAAATTTAAGCATGCATTGGTCTTCAAATAAGTCATTGTGATTAGAACTGGCAAATGAAATATCCACCATATAGCATGGATTGTTTTCCCCATCAATTTTTCTGCGCAGAAATACTTTATCACCTACGCTAAGCACATAATTTCCACCACCAATAATAGCCATGCCTTGCTCATCTTCCAAAAGCAAATCTGCATGATGTAAGTAGCCGATCACATCCATTTTCCTGCTCCTACGTTATTGTTGTAAAGTTCATTATTCAATAATAAGATAAGCTTTTCTATATTTTTGATTAAGCAAATGTCACAATTTATTTTTTAACTTTGCTTAGGCTATTTTTATTATTCAGGGATAAAAAAACCGTTCCTTAGAACGGTTTGTAATTTGGCATTTTGTCATGCGGTGTAGAAATACATTTTTCAGTAATTTTTTGCTTGAACTGATTACGGCTTGCTTCCGGATCTTTCGTTATTTCTTCTAACGGTAATGCATAAACCTGCTCAATAATATCCAAAATAAAGGTTTTGGTGATTTCATCTTCAATTTTGTTGGCATGTTCTATGGCAGCTGCTTTGGTAATGGTATTTTGACGATCATACATAATGTTGTTCGCAGCATTACCCATACTTGTACAATAGCCTTTCCACTGTTCTTCAGACGTTAACGGCTTTTTTTCAGCACATCCAACCAAGGCAACCAATACCGTCAAAGCAAATAATTTTTTCATCAATGTTCTCCTGTTGCCCCCTATGATAATCAAAGTTAAAGAAAATACGAAATCTCCTGGCCCGAGATCTGACCAACCACTTCAAAATAAACCTAATACATCAAAATACTGATTGATGATTGATACACCCCTATGTACGCTTATTGAATATGCTTATTTTTCATAACAAATTGATTGCTTTTATAAAGAAACGATTAATTACGAGTGAAATGAATAACTACAGAACTTATCTCGTTTATTATTTGTACAAGCTTACACCCTATTATAAATATTAAATTATTGTTTTTATTAAAGTTATTTATATAATTACAAATTATAGAAGATAAAAACCCGAATAAATAGATATTCGGTTGCATAAAATGAAACATCGCTATATACTTAATCCCAACTAGAAAAATAGTTTGTTCTGGTAAATCTTTTAGTATTTCGCAGTTTTAGTCATAATCCTTCGTTTTTTCAGATTTAAAGTTCCATTCTTCTTTTCAAGTTAAATCATCAAGCTTTTCAATAAGCTAAAAAATATTTTCATAGGATTTATATTATGTCTAACACTGTAAAAGGTACTGTAAAGTGGTTTAACGAAACTAAAGGTTTCGGTTTCATTCAACAAGAAAATGGTCCTGACGTTTTCGCTCATTTCAGCGAAATCACTGGTAACGGCTTCAAAACTTTAGCTGAAGGCCAACAAGTTGAATTCAGCATCGCTCAAGGTCAAAAAGGCCCAAATGCTGTAAACATCGTAGCACTATAATTTTATAATCACGCTTACAGCAGTAAGCCGGATTAGAAAAAAGCGAGAGTTAAACTCTCGCTTTTTTGTATTTAGGTTCAATAAAAACTGAACCTATTTTCAAGGTGTTTTATTTAATAATTGATCCACCAGCTCATTGATTTTAGTCTCGGTACTTCTCCATTTATTCAAAGCCAAACCTCCATTGCCTTTTAATCTAAAGGAAGCTTCAGATACCTGACGACCATCTTGAATCAGATTAAACCGTGCCGACACCATATATGGAGCCATATCCCAAGCTCTTAGCGCCGTATAATGCAATGTGGTTTGACAGAAATTTAAATTATCCGTCTCTTTATAGGTTTGTGCCTGAATGTGATAACGCGCAAAACTCTTTGCAACCAATTGATCAAAATCCTGAATGATGACTTTTGGATTATGAACAATACACACCTGTTTAATTGACTCCGGATGAAATCCTATGCTGTTATTCACCTGAATAGCCGTACAACCAGTCAATCCAATCGCTACTATTCCCACCATTAATAATTTTTTCATTCTAGCTCCCCTTTATAATTAATAATAAACCAGCAAAAACAATATTTTATATCACAAAAAACCGCCCGAAGGCGGTCAGTGATCAAAAGAAGATCGCATCGCTAAATTTAGAAGCGCCAATTGTAAAATACGTCTATGGCACGTTCTAGTGACTGACTCGCTTCCAGATATAAACGCTTATTCATTTGATAACGTAAGGTCAATTTATTCACTGGTGTAAATACCCCAACACCATAACGGATAAACAGATCCGGGGTAATATAACCCGTCACACTCACTTGAGTATCATCCCCTGTTCCTTGAGCATCCAGAGCCAAGCCACTTAGACCAAAAGTACGTCCAATCTGGTTGGTTAGCGCACGGGTACCGCCTAAGCCCATACTGATTCCGGCAGCAGCAATGGTATTATTTACATCGGACTTGAAGCCTTCGGCCTGACTAATACCGCTAGTACCTTCATTAATACGACCAGTAATTAAGGCGTTCAATGCTTCTTGCTCAGATAATCCAGCATCGTTATAGACCTGAATATTTGGACTGGTTGCTGTACCGGTGACCCGCACCCCAACCAAGCTACCTTGTACACTCTTATTGGCATCAATATCTAAAGTTGGATTATATAAAGGCCCGTTAAAACGTGCAATCGCACGATTTAAATCCAGACTTTGTCCATAAGCTTCAATTTTTACCCGCTGGCTCACACCTATAGCACCATTGGCACGCATAGCCGTTTCAAGCCCGCGTTGTGAGAGGTACAAACGCCCTGCCAGTGGAATACGACTATCAAAACCTTGGAAAATCACCTGATTACCCAAATTTACCAAGACATCGGCACGAATATCCCAAGGTCGGGCAGCTCTTAATATGGCCAGCTGATCCTGTCCTTCACGCACAATCCGTACATCTGAAGATACATTGACCACCGGTGCTGAAGCTTCAGGCATAGAAATTAAGGCACGTGGCACATCCACCTTACCGTTTAAGGTCAATTTTTTCTTAAATGGCAACACATCCAAAGTCAAATCTGGCGTAACCACGGCGGTAATTAACGGTGCCTGTCGAACAAGCAGGTTTTCACCTTTTAAATGCAATTGAATACGCGGATCATCTTTCCAGTTTACGCTGCCAGTTAATGCACCCGCACCTTGTCCACTATTAAATGCTCCATTAATGGTGGCGTGATCTTGGCGTATAGAAGAATAAACTTGAATATTGGTCAAATTCACCGGCAATGAAATCATGCTGATTGCCCCATCTTTTAGACGCATTTCACCATTCACTAAAGGCTGCGTTAATGTACCGCTAATTTTTCCGGCAAATGACAAGTTACCAGCCAAAGAACGGACATCTTGAATAAAGGGTTTAAAGACTTTCAGCTGCACCTGATCGAAGGCAATCTCACCACGCATTGGCATATTGTCTTTATAAGGATCAATAATTACATTGGCATAACCGGTACCAATTTCAGGTGTTTTAACATCTAGACGAACTTGTAAACCTGTAGCCACACTTTTTGCCACTACCGCAATTTCATTATAATTCAGCGTAGAACCGGTATCTTGTGGATCTTCGGCCGCAAGCCCAATCACGCCATTACGTGTCACTAGTCTGGCATCAATTTTTGGCTTGCCACCTTGTACCCAGGCAGCTTTGGCATAACCATTGACTTTACCGGTAATTTCCAGACCTTCAGGCATAAAGGCAGCAAAATCATTTAAGTCGACATTTTTGGTAATAAAGGAAACATTACCCTTAGTTTTGCTCACCCGAATCGGTTGGTCAAAACACAACTGGCTTTGCTGGCTCGACCAGCAATGTGCGCCTACAAATACTTCACCTTTTGCCGAGCTATAAATCACAGAGGCATTTTGACGTTGCACCAAACGTGCACGCAAAGAGTCAAAGTCACCATTCTGGATTTGTCCCAACCAATCATTCTGTGCATTAAAACCACCGGCCAATTGCACATAGAATTTGGAAATTCGGTTTTGTGCCTGTACTTTCAAGATATGAGCTTTGCGGGTACCGGCCAGTGAAATTTCACCCTGCTGAATCTCACGCTTACCACTGCGCAAGTTTTCCATTTTCGCAGTCATCAGCGTCGGGGTTGATTCCGAAGTCGGCAGCTCGCCCTGTACACGCAATTTTTTTACACTAAATAACTGGTTAAAACCGAAATCATCTACTGCCAGATTTGCAGTTGCTTGCAAGCGGGGCTGTGATTGCACATTCAAATAGCCATAAGCACGACCACGCAGACCGCTGTAAATTTCATACAAGGCTGGCGCATTGATTTTCAGTCTTAAGTTCTGTGCATTGCCTGTGGCTTGAACCTGGTTTTTAGCATAGGAAAGAAAGAGATTATTAGCTTCAAACTGTTGGGGCAGGAAGCCTTTTTGATTTGAATCGATCACCACAGCCAGATTACCGGTTCCCCGTACAGGTTTATTGTTGATGATCCCCGCGAGATTCAATTTCTGGATATTGATACGCTTTAAGGTTTCTGACCAGACTCCTTCAGTTTTCACATTACCGGAGAGTTCACCACGTAAAGAGGAGACAAAATAATGCGGTTTAAAGCGTACCAGGGAGGCATTGATATTCCAGCCAAAGCCATTTTTAAGATAAACCAGACCACTGGCATAAATTTTCCCGGCAATGCCTGAATGTTTCAGTTCATCCACTTTAATTAGTTCCGGCGTACCGGAGATTTTAAACTTGAGCATGCCTTCGCTGGCAGGCAGCTGACTGGCATTCAGTGCTCCATCATAATTCACGGCAAAACTTTTAAACGCACCACCCGCTTTCTGATCATTAAACAAAATCGCTGCGGTACTACGACCGGTTAAGCGTACAGTTTCATTGTTATTTTGCTGTACTAGACGACCGGTTAAATTAATCGCATCCAGATGGATAATTTGCTGATTCGGTTTGGCAAAACCATTGGCTTTGACCTGACCATTAAGCAAATTAACTGGTGCAGCCACCGCAACTGTTTGCGGATTAAAATCTTTGGCATTAACAATGGCATTCCATTTCAATTGACGTTTTTTAGTCGGCAATTCTATTTTTGCATTACCTGTTAAGCTGCCTTTGCCCGCCACATAACTAAAACTTGGAATATTTAAATTATCATTTTTTAGATTGAGCTGTGCGGTATACAGGCCTTCAGGCAACATGCCTTTATCATGTTTTGACACCGCTGTGGCAACATGAATATCCTGCTTGCCTTCAACCAGCGCGAGTTTAACATCACCCGATTTACTGCTTAACCAGCCCACGTAAGGCACGGCACGATCAATATTTTGCCAGGCCACATTTAGCAGCATCGGATTGGGTTTTTTGCCTTTCTGCTCCGCCTGATCGAGCTTTAAGTTCCATGTTTCATAACGGTCAAAATCCACCAAGGCCGTCAGATGCATGCCATCTTGCAAACGACCTTTAGAGGCAATTTTAGCATCCAGACTTGGCGGCAAAAAGTCCTGAATGATTTGCGGAATCAGTTTGTCTTTGGGATTGATTTTATCGACACGGCCATTCATATCCCAAGTCACATGATCTTTCCAGCTCACTACACCAGCCACATTCACCGCACCATTCATCAGCTGGCCATTTAGATTGCTAATGTCGAGCTGATGTACCAAGTCAGTATGCATGCTGCCGTTATATTGACCTTGCGGAATATTCTTGCCGCTTATGTCCGTAATCGCATCAATATTTAAACGCTGAATATCACCATTAAATTTCGCCACACCATTCTTGGTATATAGTTTTTGTTCAGTCAGTAATGGCCAATGGTATTTTTTAAGCTTCAACTCACCAAACATGGGAACATGCTTACGCACTGGATGCAACACCACCCAACCGGTCAACAAGTCTGGAGTATTGGTGGCTACACCGGCCTGAATGGTATCCAGTGAACCTTGCGCCACGACTTTAATATCATGAATATTCAGATTTTTATGAAGTGCAGGAATATTCAGGTCACCCACGGCATTTAAAGGATATTTCCCTTCAAACTTCATGTTTCCGCTGGCATTTTTCACAGAAAGATAGCCCATATCCATCCGGGAATCTTCAAACTTCAGTTCAGTCCCCGACCACAGGGCTTTATTCAGGTGAATATCGTGAAACTTTACACTTGCCGTAGCAGTCTTAATCAGCAGATGATCGACATCTGCGGTGTCTAGACGTAACACAAAGGGCAAGCGAATTTCATTAAATTTAAATGGTTCATCGCTGGGTGGATGCTTGCTAATAATTTGCAGATTACGCACATCGGCACGATTCAGGTGAATTTCTTTTTTAAGGATGGCACGCCAGCCCAAAGTGACATCTGCTCGGTCAATTTTAACGTCTACAGGTTTGAGTGTGACTAAAATATTTTTTAGGATAATGCCGCTTAACAGATTGCCGCCTTCATATTCATAATGAATAATGTGCTGACGCTCTAAAACACGATCCAGCAAAAACTTGCTGCCTTTATCGGTACTAAACATTACAGCGAAAGAAGCAATCAGCAACACAAACACAATAAGCAGTGTGAACAGCACACTCCTTAGAATACGACGCTTTTTTGGTCTAGGTGTTTCGGTCTCTGGTTGCTGTTCTACTTCAGCCATAATACTCTCTAAAAACTAAGATTTATAAAAACCAAGATTTATAATTGTGAACCAATAAAGAAATGCAGACGTATTGGATGGTTGTCATCAGAAATGCCTGAAGCCATATCTACGCGAATAGGGCCAATGGGCGATGCCCAACGCAGCCCCAAGCCCACACTATATGCTGTAGGCGTATTAAGGGTTTTGTCGTAAGCATTGCCGACATCACTAAAAATGGCTGCACGCCATCCTTCTTTAAACTGATAGTTATATTCCAGTGATCCCACAGCCAAAGCCTGGCCACCGATTTTAAATCCATTTTCTTCTGGCGATAAACTTTTATAATCAAAACCGCGTATAGTCTGGTCACCACCAGTAAAGTAACGCAGATTATAAGGCACCTTGCTAAAGTCTTGGGTCAAGATATAACCTAAATCACCGCGTCCTACAAACTGATGATTGTCATTTTCACCCAAAGAGTAAATAAAACGCCAGCCTGCATTGAGAATGGCCATATCTGCATCGGACAATAGCGATTCACTGCCGAGTTCCACTTTATAGGTCTGCTTAAAGCCTTTACCCGGGTTAACACGTTTGTCACTGGTGGTACGCGACGCTTCATAGCCAAACAATAAAGATTGTTGCTGTTCATTGGAGTTCGCCAGGAATGTATCCGGAATTTCACTCGCGGCAATTTCACCATTTTGAGTCAGCTGGTCCAAACGGTAACGAAGACCAAAAGTATGTTGCCAGCTACCGCGCGGTTTTTTAATAATTCTGTCCACACCAGCCACGGCAGATTCAATCTGCAAGCTATTGCCTTGGGCAACATTATCACGTTGCTCATGCTCATAACCACCCACAATACTGATATAGTCATTGATTGGATGGTGATAAGGAATATTATAATGCCCGTCTATAGACTGACGAATTTGAGAGAGTTCGACGTTGGCATCAAAGGAATGTCCACGGCGGTTGACAATGGCACGGCGGTACTGACCACGTAAACGCGTACCTGTATCTGTACCATAACCCGCCCCCAGCTCTGCACTATTCAAACGGTCTGCATTTAAAGTCACAATAACCGGAATTTTTTTCTCTTCACGCGCCTGAACTTTTAAACGTTCTTCTTCAGAATCTTTCATTTCCTGCTCTGCACGCATTTGACGCAGATTTTCATCCCCTTCAGTTTCACCTTTACCGGCAAATTGGGTTTCATCTGCTACCGATTGCGTTACTTCTTTTGCAGAAGCGACCCGTTTTTTATCCTGCACAGCCGCTTCGCTTTCAGATATTTTTTGCTGATCGACCAAGGCCTGAATATCTGGTGGTAATTCCAGCGATTTTTCAATTGGATCTGGGTGTACTGCATTCACCAAGGTGTAATTAAAATAGCGCGAGTTGGTGAGGTTATTGGCTAAGCCATTGACACGCCAGAAGGTATAATCCGCACCATCTTCCCAAGAGACCATGCTTTGCAACACATCCATATCGATTGGAAGTGGTTGTGTCGGATCACTCATACGAAACTCAACAGGGCCTAACTTATAACGTTCGCCTGTTTCATAACGTAAATTCACATCTGCCGTGTTTTGTGGTTGGGCCACTTTAACATCATGCAAACGCCAGTAACCATCAAAGAAACCGTTATTGGATGCGGCATCGTTAATACGGGTTTTGGTTTGTTCATATAGACCATGATTGAAAATATCGCCCACATCCTGATCAGGTAAAAGCCGGATCACCTGGAACTGGGGCTGATTTTCCCCTGCACCACTCAATTCAATATTCTGCTCTTTAATTTGTACCGGTGCATTTGCCGTCACTCTGACCCGAACACGGTTTTCACTGAGTTTCTCGAATTTAAATTCAGCATTATAAAAACCCATAGCCTGTGCAGCCTGATTGGACAAGGTTCTCAACTGTGGCAATGCAGATGGAAAATCGCTAAATGATTCCTGAGTAAAACTGGAAAGTTTAGCTTTGAGATTTGTTTTCAGATTATCCAGTGCCTGAGCATAAGCTTTAGCTGAAACATCGCTGCTGTTTGGCGTAGCCACCACAATCACATCCGCACTGATACGATCTACCTTGGCAGTATTGAATTGACGCGGCGGGCGTATTTTGTAGAACCAGCGTTTAAAAAAGTTGGGTTCTTCGACTTCATCTGCCGGGGCAAGTTCAGGCAAGGTTTTACCCGCTTCATTGGCTTCAACCACAATCTGGCTGTCGGCCTGAATAGTTGACATCAGCTGATCGATATTCACCGGTGCCTGATTAATTTCAACCAGTTCCTGTTGTGTGGCATCAGAAACTACCGCTTCTGTGCGCTGACCTGCACGGTATTGCTGGGCTTCTTTTTTCGCCTCTTCAGCGACACGAAAAATTTCATTTGCCATGTCTGCACTGACAGGTGTAATCGGCAGTTCTTCCAGATCCTCAAATTCAATCGGTTTGAATTCTTCCAGAGGCTGTGTTGCCTGTTCTTGCTGCTCCAGCATTTGCAGGCTATCAGGTTCAGTTTGGTTTTGGATACTTTCTAATTTTTTCAGCTCTTCACTGCTGCCCACACCCTGTTTAACAGCTTCATTCTTGAGCTGTTGTTGAAATTCTGCTTCAGTGATTGGGGTATTTGGCTGAGTGACTTGTGCAAAACTGTGTTGAGCCAGTAACATGAATACCAGACTGAGTCCGAATCGTTTATGCTCATTGTTCCACTGTAAAATGGAATTAACACTTAAACTAAGTGTCGACTTTTGAAAATTCAGTTTTGAAAGCATAAAAAACTCTAAACTCATATAATATTTGTAATGGAAATGCCTGATGAAAGCTTGCTAACAAACTCAAATCTATTGGAATTTTCCCAAAAGTATAGGTTGAAAACATCATACATGATTTTTATTGTGTTTTACCAAATGCTCACATTTCTTAATAAAACTTAATGAAGTCCAGAAACCATGGAAAAAAATGAACATCTTCTAGGCACACGTCGATTCTTACCGATGTTTGTCACTCAATTTTTTGGTGCCCTGAATGACAACGTCTATAAACAGGCCTTGTTGCTGGTCATTACCTATGGTTGGATCAATCAGCAAAGTGCCAGTATAAGTACACTCAACAATCTCGCGGCCTTGTTGTTTATTTTACCCTATTTCATTTTCTCTGCGACAGCCGGACAGATTGCCGACAAATACGAACGCTCACAACTTGTACGGGGAATCAAAATTCTCGAAATTGTGATTATGCTGATTGGCTCTGCTGGCTTTTTACTGGGTCATTTGTGGCTTTTATTGGTGGCTTTATTTTTAATGGGTACTCACTCTACCTTTTTCGGGCCAATCAAATACGCTATTTTGCCGGAAATTTTAAAACCGAATGAACTGATGTCGGGCAATGCCTTATTTCAGTCAGGAACTTCAATTGCCATTTTAGTCGGGATGATTTTAGGTGGCGCAGTAATTTCCGCATCTGACGGTAATTTGATCTGGATTAGTCTTACTATAGTGAGCATTGCAGTTTTTGGTTATTTCTCCAGTCGTTTTGTATTAGAGCAAAAAGTGACTGCAGCTGATGTACACATTGACTGGAACTTTTTTAGAACCAGCTTTCAAACCCTGGGCTATGCCAAAAGTTTACCGGTCGTGTTCCTGATTTTACTGGGCAATTCCTGGTACTGGTTTTATGGAGCAACCTATCTCACCCAAATTCCACAACTGACTAAACAGAACCTGCACGCCTCTGAAAACGTAGTCAGTTTGCTATTAACTTTCTTTTCTGTAGGGATTGGGGTGGGCTCATTATTGTGCCGCAGAATTGGCGGTGCAGAAATTAATTTGAAGATGGTTCCGATTGGGGCGATTGGCTTAACCGTATTTGCTTTTTATCTGGCCGCAAGTTTGGCTTTTGTGCCTGAACGTACTGGCGAGATGCTCGGCTTGAAAGATGTCTTTACCCAAGGCTGGAGCTATTACCATGTCATGCTTGCTGTGACATTACTCGGCATGAGTGGCGGCTTTTATATCGTACCGCTTTATGCCATGATGCAGGCCTTTTCGCCACAATCACATCGCGCACGTGTAGTTGCTGCAAACAACATTCTCAATGCCGTATTCATGGTATCCTCTGCAATATTCTCCATTATCATCTTAAGTGTACTTAAGATTGATATTAAAATACTTTTTAGTATCACAGCAATTCTAAGCGCCATTTTCACTACATGGCTCTTGTTTAAGCTCAAGCCCATGCTTGCAGCACAGCAACAAGATGCTTTAGAGGATTAATTTTATGCGCCAATATACCGGTATCGACAAATTTATTCATTCGTTTGACCAGGCACTACGCAGTCTGGTTCCCGGAACGACCTCTGCACATCGTGAAAACCCAGGCCATGATGTAGAAACCCAATTAGGGGTCAGTGAAGCACGCCATGTTGCAGGTTTAATGCGGGTAAATCATAGTGGTGAAGTCTGTGCCCAGGCGCTTTATCATGGTCAGGCGTTAACAGCAAAATTGCCAAATGTACGCCGTGAAATGGAGCAGGCTGCAATTGAAGAACAGGATCATCTGGCTTGGTGTGAAGACCGCTTAAAAGAACTGGATAGCCATACCAGTTTGCTCAATCCGGTGTGGTATGGCCTGTCTTTTGGCATGGGTGCGATTGCCGGTATTGCCGGTGATAAATATAGTCTGGGCTTTGTGGCAGAAACAGAACGTCAGGTCAGCTTACATTTGCAGCATCACATCAGCCAGTTGCCTGAACAGGATGATCGTTCACGTAAAATATTAGTGCAAATGAATGAAGATGAGTTGCACCATAGAGATACCGCGTTAAATGCCGGAGGTGTAGATTTGCCTGCACCGGTACGGATTACCATGACCGCAATTTCCAAACTGATGACCAAGACCAGTTATTATATTTAATCAACATATTCATGTTTTAAGCCTACTTTCAAAGTGGGCTTTTTTATGCCTATTCATCGCATTTTTTTTATATCGGATGACAATGGCATACATGATCCGAATCAATAAAATGCAGACCACCACAGCAAGAACAATATAAAGATCATGATGATAAGGCAGTATTTTTGCCCAAAATATATGTAACCAGTGGCTAATCTGCAATCCCACACTCACAACAACAAAGGCCCAGATTAAACAGGCCAGCAGATTAATCAGCATATATTTCCACAGCGGATAAGCTTTAATCCCTATGGATATGGGCAGAATAGTTCTAAGCCCCCATGCAAATCGCATCAATAAAATGGTCAGCACCGGATAATGATCGATGATGCTACTGGCCTGGGTAAATTTTTGCGCCAATTGCGGCTTGCTTTGGATGATTTTCTGACCATAGCGCACACCTATTTGATAGTAAAATTGATCGCCAATAAAACCGCCTGCCATCGCGACCAAAATAAGTAACCAAAAATGGAAAATATGCTGATGCACCGCATAAGCTCCCAATATCAGGACGGTTTCACCTTCTAACAGAGTTCCAATAAAAATGGCAAAATAACCATAATGTTGCAGCAGATCAGTCCAGTTCATTTTTTTAATGTGTCTGATTACAGTTTTACTATCTTCACCAGATCGCTATTCATTGCAAAGACCAGTCTGGTTGCTTTTTTAAGCATTTATATTTCATCAGTAAAATAAAGTGATTTCTCGGCCGATATCATCTCATCCATATTTGTTGTTTTTAGCTTTGTCTAGGGCATGGCATTATTTATATATTTGTTATTCATCTGCAATAAACTGTTTTTAAAAAGCTTTTTTCATTCAAAAAATGAATCCAAAAATATAAGAGATAGACCTGTTTCTTTGTAAGTTTTAGCTTACAACACTTGTCTAAAATTTTATTGGAATAAATAAGCTTTTATAGCGCCGTATGAAGCTTTTATTCTTGTAAAATTTATACAATACGATGACCAAAACATATAAAAAAATTGATTCGTATACTTTATAAAAATAAATATTAGCTGCACAAACAACAAAAAAAACCAACAACAAAAATAATTTAAGGAGCAAGGTATGTCTACTCAGTTCAATTTTGTCTCTGTCAAAAAAAAATCAAACATTCATTTTGATGGCTGTTCTGTAAGTCATGTGATTGAGTTGAAAGATGGAACCAAAAAAACCATAGGTGTAATTCTTCCCACAGAACGCCCTCTTGTTTTTGAAACTCTGGTTGCTGAACGCATAGAAATCGTTTCAGGCAAGTGTCTGGTTCAAATTGGTAAAAGTCGAGAGAGTCAAACCTATCATGCAGGTGAATCTTTTTATGTACCTAAAAACACTCAATTTAAAATCATCACTGATAATATAATCGATTATGTTTGCCATCTGGAAGATCGCTAGGAATATCTGCAACCTGCATTACACAGTAATTGATCAACAATAAAAAAAGCCCGACATCCTGTCGGGCTGTTTCGTATTGGTTCGCTCGGTATAACTCCTGTCATACCTTACTGTCCTTGTGCTTGTCTATTGTTATTCTTGTGTGGAACTTCCTGTTCCTGATGAGTTCATCATTGAAATTTCCACTATTCCAACCAGAAGCTATAACCTTGAATTCATGTGAGCAAATGCGTACAAAGCCGATTAAAAATTGTCCCAGGTTTATCCGCAGAAATTGGGGATAACTTTTGCCTTGGAAAGGCCGGAAATATTGAAAAAAGTTTCAATTTGATTAAAAAGTGACCTTTTTTATTGGCAAAAGATTCCACTTTTGACTAAAAAGAAACCGACTTGTTTCCAATCCGGTTTTATTAGAAATTTCATATTTACTTAAGTATTTGAAATTTAATATTTAAATTAATTTCGTTTCGTATAAGCACCATTATGTTAAATGGAAAGAAAAGTTGTAATTTTACAATTAAAATTTAGAATAAATAACAATACGTTATAAATAAAAAATAACTGAATTAGTATGGTGGGGATTTAAAATATGTCATTTATTTATGAAAAATTAACTGAAGATCGAAAAAAAGATTTTCCAGAGTTAGAAGGAAAATATCCAAATGGCTGGTATGTAGATTTAGATAATAATATTTGTATTTGGGGAGGATTAGCAGCTGGGCATTGGATGCCAATTTGTGAAGGTGACTATCGTTGGATGTTTCATTTAGGCGTTAATCATGAATGGTTTGACTTTGTTTTAGAACCAGGGTTAGGTTCTAAAAAATTTGAAGAAAATCCATATGTAATAAAATGGGATAAAGTAATTTCAATTCAATATCATTCAAAAAATTCGATTATATATAAAGAGAATAATTTGATTGAATATCTTAAGGTTGCTCTTACAGCATGGGGAGCAGGACATTCAGCCAATAAATATATATTAAGGTCTGTAGTCGAATTCAACTTTTAATAAATATCCAGCTAAAAGACATAATTTTTATTTAAACAATAAAAACTCTTCGTATCCTGCCAATTTTTCATATTGGAAAGAATGTGTTGTTCAATTAACTGAATTTCTAAAATTAACATAATACACGTTATGCGAAGTTCAAAATTTATTTTTATAAATCATTAATTTAACATAAATCAAAAAATCCAATCCTTATAGAATCGTCTTTTTGATTGATTTTTAACGTCCCACGCCTAATATTTGATCATTTTTTCATAATTTAAATAACTTAGACTTTATAAGCACTCACCTTTTGTCCTATGTTTATTGCTTGATTAAACAAATTAACTGTTTAGGTTAATCTTATTTAGCTTAGGCTATTTAATAAAAAAGACTATACTTGATTCATCGAATAAAAGTTATTTCATCCAATTTACCACTGGAAATTGATGTTTTTCGTGCTGAAAGTCGTTACTTTGCCAAATATCCCACATTGGAATTTTGACATCTAAAGCCAAAGGCAATTTTTTTGGATTAAACTGCATGTGCTGTAAATCACTGCCCCAGGCAATTAAATCGACATCCAAAGAAATTTGATGTGAAGGTCGTACACGGCCAGAATCCGCTTCCATTTTTTTTAATAATGCGATGATGTCATTCACCGACATAGCGGCTTTTAACAAACATGCCGCATTCCAATAGTCTGCACCTACTGCATCCCGGCACGGGATCACATAAATGTTCGAGAATTGAACTTGTCCAATTTCAGCAATCTGGGCAAATGCCTGCTTAAAATGAAGTTCAGGATTACAATTACTCGCCAGAGCTAAGGCGAATATCGTTTCGGTGGCGTTCAAGACGAATTCCTACAGAATTTGCTTGCGCGATAATGGCAGGCTTACGGATAGTAATCATAATCGATTCTATGGCCGGAAAGGTAGTAAAAAGCGCATTGAGCACAAGTTTTGCCGCATGTTCGATCAATTTTGGCTGGGCATGCTGAATGACCTTTGCTGAAATCTCGCAAATTTCCGCATAATTCAGGGTATGTTCCAATTCATCCGAACTAGCAGCTTGCTCCAGACTGGTCTGAATGGTCATATCCAGCATTAAAGGCTGCATGATTTGACGCTCCCAAGCGAAACATCCCACTACAGTATCAACCCTTAAACCTTCAATGATAATTGCGTCCATGTTTAACCTTTCATTAATTTATAATCCCTCCCAACCTCCCTTTAAAAAGGAAAAGTCCCCCTTCTTGCACTTCGGCTTAAAGCAGTGCTTAAGCCTTGTTCAGGGGGATTTAGGGGGATTTTCTTAAAAATACTTTAATGCTTTAACAGCAAATTCGGATCCAGAGTTTGCACCATTTGCAGTCTCTGGTCTGCATAAATATCGGTATACGGTGCCAGAATGCGCATAAAGCGATCGAAATACAGCATTTGCTTAAACAGCAAGGCAAAGTCACGCGGGAAACGGATACCGTGACGCTCCCCTACACCCACCATATCCATCATGATGTCATTTAAATCAGCAGGATTGGAAGTCAACAATTCTTGAGGATCGGCCATAAGCACGCCACTAAATAAACGCTCTAAATCCTCTGCCAGAACTTGAGTATCAATTTTCTTGTCAGTCATGCCCATTTTCAGCATGTTTTCTGCCATCAAGGTGTAATCGGTGTTTTGCAATGCATCCATAAAGGCAATACATGCGGTCCAAACTTCAGGTTTCAGCTGACCGACGATTCCAAAATCGATAAAACCAACACGACCATCTTCAAGCAGCATCAGGTTTCCGGCATGTAAATCGGCATGGAAGCTGTTACACATCATCAGGCTACCGAACCATGTATTCATGGCGGTAATCAGCACTTGAGATGGATCTTTAGCCACCTTTTTTACCACTTCAAAATCGGTCAATGGCACGCCATACAAACGCTGCATGGTTAAAACACGGCGGGTTGAATATTGATGATAAACCTTTGGTGCTGTGGCTTTCTGATTTTGCGTCACATTGAGATAATTGACAAAATCATCCAGGTTTTGTGCTTCTTCAATAAAATCGACTTCACGGACCATACGACTTTTAATTTCATCGACTATATCGGCAAGTGATGCGAATTTTACTTTCGGTACCGCTTTTTCTAAAATTTTAGTCGCCCAGTGCAACACATTTAAGTCGGTGTACAGAATGGTTTCTACACCCGGCTTTTGCACTTTAATCACCACATCTTCACCGGTCACCAGTTTTGCGGCATGAACCTGAGCAATAGAGGCTGAAGCTAATGGTTTTTCGTCAATTGAGGCAAAGATTTCATCTAAATTTCGGCCTGCAAATTCAGAAGCCAATACTCCTTGAACATAGCTAAAAGGCAAAGATGGAGTTTGATCTAGACAGCCCTGAAATTCCTCGACATATTCACGAGGGAACAAAGACGGCGTACTGGCAATAAACTGCCCGAGCTTAATATAAGTTGAGCCCAATGATTCAAAAGTTTCACGCATCAATTTGGCGTTACTTGGTTTTTCTGTGGCGTATTTAATGCCGGCTTTAGCTGCAATAACAGCAGTTTCGCCAACACGGGCAACTGAACGCAGTCCATCTAACCAGATATTGTTTTTCATAATGTCAGCTTAGAATTAAATTGTAGTGAGTGTAGCAAAAAAAATTGGCCTTGCAGTTCTATCTTGCCTGACAGATTGGACAATCTGTATCTTTTTCGAAAGCAAGTAAGCGCTGTTTCATGCTTAAACCATCCCAAAGCATCAGTTTTTGCTTCAGTGGTGTTTTGCCCAAACCCAAATAAAGCAAGGCATGATGGGCTTGCAAGCTTGCCATCACATTAGGCGTAGTGGCTAATACCCCTGAATCAGCACAGCGCAGGTTTTCATTCGCATGCTGTTCTTTGGGAAATAAACATTCATAACAGGCAGATTCGCCTTCTACCATAAACAGTTGTCCCTGAAAACCAATGGCTGAGGCACTGATTAAAGGTACATTGAATTGCTTGCAGATTTGGTTAACCAAGTAACGGGTGGTGAAATTATCGCAGCCGTCTAAAACCAGATCTTGATTTGAAATCAGTTGTTCTGCATTGCTTTGATCCAGTTTGACCGTTTGAGATTCAACCCGAATATACGGATTAATCTTCTGTAAGCGTTTTGCCAGTATTTCAGATTTATAGAAACCAATATTGTCTTCCACATAGGCTATTTGCCGTTGTAGATTACTCATTTCGATCGTATCAGCATCGATTAAGGTAATTTGTCCCACGCCTGCACGTGCAAGTAGTTCCGCAGTTGTACAGCCAATTCCACCACAACCCACAATCAAGACATTGGCAAGTTTAAGTTTTTCCTGTGCTTCAATGTCCCAGCCATCTAGCAAGATTTGACGGCTATAGAGATGCATTTCTTCATCAGTTAACTCTAGGTCCATATCTATATCGGTCACTTGGCAATCCCTTCCGAACAATCACGTTATCTAAATTCAGCATGAATTATAGTTCAAAATGATGACTAAAGAAGACCAATAAAAAAAGCACCCTTTCGGGTGCAAGAGCATGAAACTTTTTTAACTAGAGATTGGCTTATCCCACTTTTTGAATTCCCTGTATTTTGGCAATTTCCTGTTGTTTGAGTAAATTGCGCTGAATTTTACCACTTGACGTTTTAGGAAGACTCTCCACAAATTCAATTTCTTTAGGATAAGCATGTTTGGACAAACGTGAACGCACATATTCCTGAAGTTTACGGCTTAACTCCTCTGAAGCTGAAAATTGCGGTTTGAGTACCACAAACGCTTTCACCACTTCTGTACGCTCCGGATCTGGCTTACCAATGACTGCCGATTCCAAAACCTGTTCACATTCCAGTAAAGTACTTTCCACATCGAAAGGACCTACACGATAGCCTGACGTTGTAATGACATCGTCAGCACGTCCAATAAAATCTACCCCACCAAACTCATTTAATTTAACGGTATCGCCGGTTAAATAATAATGACCCACAAAAGATTTAAGGTTATGACCGTCATAACCTTTAAACCAGGCCAAAGGTGATTGTGAGTAATCGATGGCAAGTGTACCAATACCACCTTTTTCAACCTCTTTATGATCTTTATTCAATACCGCAAAGCGATGTCCCGGAATGGCATAACCTGCTGAACCGACTTTCTTTTCATGCTCTAAAGCATGATGGTTAGCAATCACCATGCCCAGTTCAGTTTGTCCATATTGATCATAAATATTCACATTCAAATCATGGTTAAACCAGTGAATCACTTCAGGGGTTAACGGTTCACCTGCACTGCTTACCACACGTAAATGCGTTTTAATGGATGGATCAAATTTTTCTTTAAATCCAAAGAACATACGGAATGCAGTTGGCGAACCGGTTAAATTGCTGACTTTATATTTTTTAATCACTTGCACGGCGTTATCTACACTAAACGCACGTTCATCCATAATAATACTGTGGCCCAAACTTAAAGGTCCGGTAATACCGTAATACAAGCCATACGCCCAACCCGGATCAGCCAGGTTCCAGAAAGAATCATCTTCACGTAAATCGACAGCATGGGTCATATAACCTTTAAATGCCAATACCGCTTTTAAAGGAACAGGAACGGATTTTGCCAATCCAGTCGTGCCAGAAGTAAACATCATCAGAAAATCATCTTCAAAGTTTTGCATCACGGGTGCAAAAGACGAAGATTGCTTGTCGAGTTCTATCCAAAAATCATCATCCTGACGATTTGAATGATCTGACTGATGCACAGTTAGAATATGCGGGACAGCGATACTATTCAGTTTTGGACGCTGCTCTTGATTGGTCACAATAAATTGAGTTTTAGCAGTATTCACACGATGTTCAATCGCTTTGGATTCAAACGCGGTAAACAATGGCTGGTAAATTGCACCCATGCGCCAGGTGGCTAAAATGGTAATCAGCAATTCAGGGGTACGTGGCAATAAACCTGCTACACAATCACCTGCTTTCAAGCCACGCGAAGTAAAGTAGTTTGCCAATTTCCCAGAAGCATCTGCCAGTTGTTCAAATGTCCACTGTTCAGATTCGCCATTTTTGCCTTCCCAGATTAATGCTGTTTTATTTAAACCGAGATAACGCTCACAACATTCGATATAGGCATTAACTGCCTGAGATGTACCGACCAGTTGTTCAGCAAGAAAATTATCAAAATTAAACTCTTGATGTGCTTGTTGTAGTGTCTTCATGGCGACAGCCTCTCATCCGTTATTTTATAAACAAAGCTCCTGCCTTGTTTGATCCATTTTGCTTATTGTTCTCAGTCTAAAAATGCCAAAATTCATTCAGCATTTTTAATCTTTTTACTTCAATATCGACTTAAATAATTACTTAGATAACTTACTTTAGATAATCATGATTGCTGACATCCTGCAATTTCCGAATCCATCAAAAAATGTGCAGGATTTGAGCACCCACTAAAGTCTAAAATTTAACCACCATTAAATTACTATTCAGATTTTAGTGACTTCTCGGGCAATGACTAGGCGCTGAATGTCAGATGCACCTTCATAAATTTGGCTGACCCGTACATCACGATAAATTCGCTCTACAGGAAAATCAGATACATAGCCATAACCGCCATGAATTTGAATCGCATCAGAACAGACACGTTCTGCCATGGTTGATGCAAACAGCTTGGCCATTGAGGCCTCTTTTAAGCACGGTAAACCTGCATCTTTTAAAGTCGCAGCATGGAAAATCAGCTGACGTGAAGCTTCAATCTGGGTGGCCATATCTGCCAGACGAAATGCCACCGCCTGATGCTGAACAATCTCTACACCAAAAGCCTTACGCTCATTGGCATATTCCACTGCAGCATCCAAAGCCGCACGTGCCATTCCGACTGATTGTGCCGCAATACCAATACGTCCTGATTCCAGGTTAGATAAAGCAATTTTGTACCCTTCGCCCTCTTTACCTAATAAATTTTCGGCAGGAATTCGACAGTTTTCAAAAATAATGGTTGCGGTATCTGAACAGTGTTGTCCCATTTTTTCTTCAAGTCGGGAAACGATATAACCTTGGGTATCTGTTGGTACAATGAAACAGGAAATGCCTTTTTTCCCCGCCGATTTATCCGTCACAGCAAATACAATCGCAACTTGGGCATGTTTGCCTGTGGTAATGAACTGTTTAGTGCCATTCAGTACCCAAAAATCACCATCACGTTCTGCTTTACATTCCAGTGAACCCGCATCTGAACCGGCTTGCGGCTCAGTTAAACAGAAACAGCCTAACCATTCACCGGTAGCGAGTTTAGTTAAATATTTTTGCTTTTGCTCTTCTGTACCGTAACGTTGGGTAATTCCGCAAGGCAATGAGTTTTGCACGCTCACAATAGTAGAAATCGCCCCGTCACCTGCGGCAATTTCTTCCAAAGCAGCCACAAGGGATACATAGTCCAGACCTGCACCGCCCCATTGTTCAGAAACCGTCATGCCCAAAGCACCCAGCTCACCTAGCTCTTTTAATTCCTGTGCAGGAAATCTGGCTGTTTTATCTCGTTCTGCTGCGGTAAGTTTCAGCTTGTTTTGCGAATAACTCCGCAACATGTCCTGAACCATTTTTTGTTCATCATTTAAAATCATTGAGTTTCCCTCTCATGGTCAGGTTTTTATTAAATTTTTTAAAATTTGATACGTGAAAAAGTCATTTGCAACTGTTCGAGACAGGATTACATCATTCTGTAATGTTTCTGCGAGTTCTTGATCACAAGACGCAATTTAACGAGTTTTGCAAATGACAATGGTTTTGGTTACTTTTGCCGAAACAAAAGTAATGGAATTAGCTGCTGCAAAATAATTAATAAAGGTATGACTCCGTAGTGACATACCCCAAAAAAATTATTTAGGCTGCATGCGAATCGCACCATCCAGACGAATCACTTCACCATTCAGATAACTGTTTTCAAAAATATGCCCCACCAGATGTGCAAACTCTTCCGGCTTGGCTAAACGTGATGGAAACGGCACCATTTGCCCCAAAGCATCCTGTACATTCTGTGGCATCGCCTTAAGCATAGGCGTTTCCATAATTCCCGGTGCAATGGTCATCACCCGAATTGCTTCACGAGCCAACTCACGAGCCAAAGGCAAAGTCATGGCAACCACAGCACCTTTTGAAGCAGCATAAGCTGATTGACCAATCTGGCCATCATAGGCAGCTACAGAAGCGGTATTCACAATGACACCGCGTTCTTCTTCACCCGACTGTAATTGATATTTCGCCATCAAGCTTGCAGCAAAACGAATCATGTTGAAGGTGCCGTTCACATTAATATTCAACACACGTTGGAACATGGCAAAATCATGAATGCCATCACGGCCCAGCACTTTGGCAGAAGGTGCAATACCGGCGCAATTCACCAGACCATTCAATTGGCCATATTGCTGAGCTACATTGTCAAAGAACACCTGAACTGCATGCTCATCTGTAACATCCAGCTTGACAAATGCGGCATGCTCGCCTAAACGCTGTTGCATTTCCAGGCCTAGCTCTTGATTCATATCGACCATAATCACTTTAGCGCCCTGACCCACCAGATATGTTGCCGTCGCGGCACCCAAACCTGATGCACCACCGGTCACTACGAACACTTTTCCTTGGATTTTCATTTTATTTTCCTGTTAATTCTTTGAATAAACACTCGACTTAAGATGCAGAGTAAATGCAGTTAAGCTAGAGTACAATTTCCAAACGTTGCATCCTCTATGATGGATTTGGACAATCCCAGTCACGGTAGCAAAAATACGGAATATGGATAACGGCGCATGAATGAACAGGATTTAGACTACAGCAAAGGTACGATTTCAATCAGCCTGGTGCATGAGGCACTGCTCAATGCACAGCAACAAGGTCTGGACATTCAAAATATTCTGATGAAATCAGGCATTCCCGATGAATTGATGCACTCCAGCAAAGCCCGAGTATCCGTTTCCCAATACGCCCAGCTCTGGACCGAGCTTGCCGATGCCATGAATGATGAGTTTTTTGGCATGGATAGCCATCCCATGCGACGTGGCAGCTTTAAACTTTTATCACAATCGGTGATGCATGCAGAGACACTAGAAAAAGCCCTGCAACATATTCTGAAATTCTTAAATCTGCTGCTGGATGATTTTGTCAGTCAGTTATTTGTGCAGGAAAACTATGCCTATATTGTGATTTATGAACAAACACAGACCAAAAGAATGTTCAGCTATGCCACCTATTTAATGCTGATCCATGGCTTGATGTGCTGGTTAAGCGGACAAAGAGTTTTACTGAATCAGATTCAGCTTAAATGTGATGCACCTCTGGATGATCAGGACTATAAGGTGCGATTTTGTGAAAATATCCAATACAATAGTGATGAAAATTACATCCAGTTCGATGCCAATTATTTAAAAATCCAGATCAAACAAGATCAGCAATCCTGGCATCAATTTATCAGGCAGACCCCGCAAAACTTGCTGGTTCGCTTTAAAAACCCACATGCCATCAGTTCCCAGATCCGCAAACATTTAATGCATGTTCCCCCTGCTGAATGGCTGGAATTAAATGAAATTGCCCAGCGTTTGAATATGTCGGATGCCACCATGCAACGACGCTTAAAAAGTGAAGGTGTCAGTTATCAGCAACTTAAAAATGATATCCGGCGTGATACGGCCATTGAATTGCTGACCAAAACAGAAAAAACCTTGCAGGAAATTAGCGATGAATTAAGCTTTCATGATCCGAGTGCCTTTCACCGTGCTTTTAAAAAATGGACCGGAGTTAGTCCCGGTGCCTATCGGCAGAACCAAGATCAATAAGTTAAATCGCTTGCTGAAAAAATGAATCTTTTATTGAAGATTTAATAATTCTTTGCTTTTCATTATCTTAAAAAAATGACACATTTTTCGTCGGAATCTAGTTGCAAAAAATACCAAATTAGATTACTTTTCAACCAATTTAAAGGCATATCTTTATGCCATCCCTGCTGTACTCCTCCCCATGAAACACCTTACACTAAAGGTTCTGACATGCTTAAGATGATTGATGTACTAGAGCAAAGCTTGGTGCAAAATTTTACTCATTCTCTCAATGCTCAAACTGGCCAATTCGATGAATTATTCAATCAGGGCATTTTAAATAGTTCTGATTCTGAACTGCAAAAAGCGGTGCTCAGTTTCTTTAAACGTGCTGATGCCATTGAATCCGCTCAGGCCCTTGATATCAGTGCCGACCGCATTGCAGCTTTACAAGCGGGTGTGGCATTGAAAGATGATCAATATCTTGCAGATACAGCAAAAATCGTGGCGCTTTGTTTAGCCCTTGAAACCGACACCTTGGCACAGGTTGAAGTTTCAGACTGCTTACAAGATTATCCGATGTAATCTTTCAGAATACATAAAAACGGCTCATAGGAGCCGTTTTTTAATGCACATCATTGCTCAATCTTTAAAACTTGAATGGAATAACCATGCTTCAAGCTTTAACAACTTAGTGCGGTCCTGGGTTTGATTCTAATTTTGTTTGCGCAGCTGTTTAAGCTTTTAGATGTAATACCTTATTGGAAAAATACAGCTCCGTCGCAGTCCATCCTCATTAAAATGCTAGGGTCCATTCACAATTCAAACCTGTCGGCAATTTATCGGTATTTTTATTCTTTCAATTTCTTTCCTTAAAACCATTTGTCATTACATTGAAATTACCATGAAATAACAAAGGTCATTTAAAATCTAAAAATTTCTTTATTTTCCTTTTATTCATGTTGATGTATGTTTTTCGTATAAAATGGAAATATATAAAATTTAAAAATACATTTAATTATTTTTCAAATACTTAACCAAATCTCATTAGCATATCTGGAATTAAGATAATTTTATAAAAATTACTTTTTTGTCTTATCTCTTCACTCACTGGCACTATTCGCTGCATCTCATTCAAATCATTTAATTGGGGCTTGTATGCAAAATTCTGGTTTTAAAACGAAAATATTCTCTGCGATAACATTGGGCCTGATCAGTCAATATAGCTTAGCGGCTCTCCCGGATACGCTAAAGCTGGATTATGCTTATTATGCTCCGACCAGTTTGGTGGTGAAGGAACAAAAACTTTTAGAAAAAGCTTTACCTAATACCCAGATTAAATGGGTATTTAGCCAAGGCAGTAACCGCTCTCTAGAATATTTAAATAGCGGCAGTGTGGATTTTTCCTCAACCGCCGGTTTGGCTGCCGTCTTGAGCCGTGCGAATGGTAGTCCAATTAAAACTGTGTATATCCAGAGTCAGCCTGAATGGACTGCCTTATTAGTTGCAAAAAATTCTCCAATTAAAAGCCTAAAAGATTTAAAAGGAAAAAAAATTGCCGCCACCAAAGGTACAGACCCATTCCTGTTTACCTTACAGGCACTGGAAACTGCAGGCTTGAATAAGAAGGATGTTCAGCTTGTACATCTGCAACATCCAGATGGTAAAACCGCGCTTGAACGTGGACAAGTCGATGCCTGGGCAGGCTTAGATCCGCTGATGGCTGCTGCTCAAGTCCAGTCGGGTGCAAAACTGCTGTATCGAAATGTCGGTTTTAATAGTTACAGCGTATTAAGTACCAAGGAACAATTTGCCAACCAGAGTCCTGAGGCTATTGAAGCGGTGATTAAAGCCTATGAACAGGCACGTAAATGGGCCAAAGCCAATCCGGCTAAACTGGCCGAATTGCTGGCGCGTGAATCGAAATTGCCTATTGCTGTGGCAAAACTGCAACTCAGCCGTACCAATTTTGAGCAAAATATTCCAACAGCCAAGCATATTAATGCCCTGAAAAAATCTGGAACCATTTTGACTGAAGAGGAACTGGTGCGTAACGGTACCAACGTCAATCAAGTCGTGGATCAACTGTTTGATGCCAAATATGCACAAAAGGTTGTAAAAAAATAATGAGTTCGTCTGCAACAACGAATAAGGCGCCGGTTCAACCTGAAATTGATAAAGTCCCAGCGCTTGGCTTGCTTAGATTATTAAGCAAGCTTAAGGGCTTGGTGATCCCTGTTTTTTTGCTGATTTTATGTGAAGTACTGGTGAGAAATGGCTTTATCGAAGCTTACTTACTTCCCGCTCCCAGCAGCTTATGGCAATCACTTTTGGAGCTATCTTCAGGCGATTTGTGGTTGCATATTTGGACCAGTACCTGGCGGGTATTTCTAGGCTTCTTTATCGGTAGTGGGCTTGCGCTGGTTTTCGCAATTTTTGTAGGCTTAAATAAACAGGCTGAAGAATTTTTAGAACCTTCTTTTTCAGCGATTAAGTCGATTCCCAGTCTGGCCTGGATTCCGTTGTTACTGCTGTGGTTAGGTATTGATGAAGCCTCTAAAATCACCTTAATTGCCATCGGTGCATTTTTCCCGACCTATACCAATACCGTGGCCGCGATTCAGGGCGTAGACCGTAAACTGATTGAAGTGGCGCAAGTTTACCGTCTGAAATACTTTCAACAGATTAAGGAGATTGTGCTGCCTGCGGCATCCCCTGGTATTTTAACCGGTTTACGCAACAGCTTAAGTTTATCCTGGATGTTTATGATTGCCGCTGAACTGATTGCAGCCACTCAAGGGATTGGTTATTTACTTAGTGATGGACGGGAAACCTCGCGACCTGACATTGTTATTATTGCGATTATTTTATTGGCCATTTTAGGAAAATTAGCCGATAGTTTAATGAAACTTGCTGAAAACTGGTTATTACGCTGGCGCGATGTGGTCAAAAAATAAAGCGCTTTTGAGCGCTTTATTTTTTAAATTGATTGCTTTTTCAGCTATCTTGAACAGCCGATCGTCACACGGTTATTGCCGCCGTAATCTTTAATGGTTTGAATATCTTTATAACCATATTTTTTAAACAGTTGATACACTACACCAGCTTGATCATAACCATGCTCAAGTGCAACCCAACCATTAGCAGTTAACCATTTTTTACCATTTTGAATAATAAATTCAATATCGGCCAGACCATTATTTCCTGCCACCAAAGCACGTCTAGGCTCAGAGCCTAAATCTTTCATATGCTTGTCTTGCGGATCAATATAGGGTGGATTCGACACAATTACATCAAAGAACTGGTTTTTTTCTAGCGCTTTAAACCAACTGCCTAATGCGAATTTCACCTGAGCTAAATCATGCTTTTCAGCATTAAACTGTGCAACTTCCAAAGTTGGCGCATAGATATCCGTTGCAGTAACTGCCCATTCAGGATGTTCACTGGCAAGTGATAAGGCAATGGCCCCAGTTCCGGTGCCCAAATCGACAATACGGGCGTCTTCAGGGAGTTCCAGACGTAATACTGTTTCAACCAGTACTTCAGTATCAGGTCGTGGCACCAAAGTATCTTTGGTGACTTTTAAATCTAAAGTCCAAAAGGGTTGTGAACCGGTGACATAAGCCAAAGGTTCGCCATCTTCTATTCGGTTTAAACCATCAATATAAGCATGTTCTTGCTCTGCAGTCAGCTCTTGGTCTTTCTTCATGATCAAATCAAAAGAGTCGATCTTGGTAATGTGTTCTAGCAACCACGCATTTTCTTGACGTTCGTAGCTTTCTGGTTCACCACGTAAAGCCAAGGCTTGTAAAATATTCATTATCCACCATTCTGCTGTGCAAGAAGTGCCAACTGATCTGCCTGATATTCGCGATGCAAACTATCCAGCAATTCGTTCAAATCACCTTCCATCACCGCATCTAACTTATATAAGGTTAGGTTAATACGGTGATCGGTCATCCGACCTTGCGGATAGTTATAGGTACGAATACGTTCTGAACGGTCGCCCGAACCAACCAGGTCCCGGCGCATTTCCGAAGTTGCGGCATCTGCTGCTGCACGTTTGGCATTTTCCAGACGGGAAACCAACAGCGCCATGGCTTTGGCTTTATTTTTATGCTGTGAACGCTCATCCTGACATTCCACCACAGTACCGGTTGGAATGTGGGTAATACGCACCGCAGAGTCGGTTTTGTTAATGTGCTGACCACCCGCACCCGATGCGCGGTAAGTATCGATACGCAAGTCTGCCGGGTTAATATCGACTGAAGTGTCTACATCGACTTCAGGCAAAATGGCAACGGTACATGCTGAAGTATGTACTCGACCTTGGGATTCAGTCGCAGGTACACGTTGTACACGGTGCGCACCACTTTCAAATTTCAGTCGACCATATACGCCTTCGCCATTAATCAAGCAGATGACTTCTTTATAGCCGCCATGTTCGCCTTCATTTTCCGACAGAATTTCTAGACGCCAGCCTCGACTTTCCGCATATTTACTATACATACGGAATAAATCGCCCGAGAAAATCGCAGCTTCATCACCGCCTGTTCCGGCACGAATTTCCAGATACGCAGAGTTGGCATCATTGGGATCTTTCGGAATCATCAGGATATTTAGATCTGCTTCGAGTTGTTCTAGCAGTGCTTTATTGTCTTTAATTTCTTCCTGCGCCATCTCCTTAAAGTCAGGATCTGACAGCATGGCTTCGGCAGTTTCAATGTCTTCTTCGGCCTGACGGAATTTAGTCCAGACTTCGGTAATTTCGGATAAATCACTATGCTCACGAGACAATTGACGGAAGCGTTTGTTATCTGAAATCACTTCAACGTCGGCAAGTAATGCATTTAATTCTTCGTGACGGTCAGAAAGTTGATCTAATCGTAAACGCAACGATTCTTTCATTTGCTAAAATATCTCAATAAAAAGGCCATCTCCATGTCGGACTAGACATCGATCAGCGCAAAAAAATTGTGCCTAGTGTAACGATTCTAAGGGCTAAATGACATAGATATTGTGCGGACAAAACCCCTTACACACTGAGATTTTTTTCAACCAAGCTTTACTTCGCTCCTCGTTTTCTTCATATTTTAATTGCAAATGCATACTTTCTGATCGCTTTTCAACATTGTTAAAGAAACTTTACAAAGCAGACACTAAACGCCACAACTATGAACTATCCTCTCCACATTGTTGGAAAAAATTTTTGTTACATTTGCCGCCATCGAAATAACTTACTGACAATGTCCACTTTTGGACACGGAGTTAACTATGAAACTTAATGCACTATTACTCAGCGCAACATTAGCCACTGCATCGATGTTTACTGTGACTGCTCATGCAGACAACTCTACTCGTATTGCAGCAACTTCTGCATTAGGTAGCGTAGCCGGTACTGCTATCGGTAAACAAATGGGTGGTAACACTGGAGCAATGATTGGTTCTGCAATCGGTGGTGCGGGTGGTGCTGCTGTTTCAGCGGATAGACGTGACCGTACTGGCGCTGCAATTGGTGGTGGTTTAGGCGGTGTTGGTGGTTACACTGTAGGTAAAAGCATGGGTGGTACCACTGGCGGTTATGTTGGTTCAGCTCTAGGTGCTGCGGGTGGTTCAGTTCTTGGTAAAAAAGTATCACAAGACCGTCATGCTGATCAACGCAAGTACAAAAAACACTCTAAAAAATATTATCGCAGCCATCGTTAATACATCATTAACTGACTGGATAAAAAAGTACCTTCGGGTGCTTTTTTTATTTATTCTTCTTATTGACTGTTAATTATGAATAAATGCGTCAGAAAAAAAATACAAATCATAAACAACTCATCCATTTTTATTTCTACATCTTTTATTACATTTAAGCCAATAGATAACAAAAGCTTCCCTCTGGAGTTTGCCATGAAATTTAATTCAATAATTCTAGCTGCTGTCGTAACAACATCTGCTTTAACAATGACAACCGCCAATGCAGGCAATACAACAAATACAGCCTTAACTTCTGCCCTAGGTGGGGTGGTTGGTGCCGCAGTAGGTAAACAAATGGGTGGTACTACAGGTGCCATGATTGGTTCCGCCATTGGTGGTGGTGCCGGAGCGGGTGTTGCTGCAAATAAGCGTGACCGTACTGGCGCTGTGATCGGTGGTGCTTTAGGCGGTGCCGGTGGCTATACCGTAGGCAAAAACATGGGCGGTACCAACGGTGGTTATATTGGCGCTGGCTTAGGTTCTGCCGGTGGTGCAGTTCTCGGTAAAAAAGTCAGTGAAGACCGCCGTTATGATGATCGCGATGAGGATCGTTATGATCGCGATGACCGTCGTCGTTATAATGATCGCTATGACCGCCGTAATAATGGTTACCGTTACAGTGACCGCCACGACAATGGCCGTCATTTAGGCTGGAACAAACATCGTTAATTTTAAAGATTCAATTTAAAGCACCTTCGGGTGCTTTTTTTATAGTTGCGATGAACACAACCCTATTTACACAACTCACCCATATATCGAAAAAAAACGATATACAAATTCAGGCAAGCATCGTATGCTTTTCTTAGCCCTGATATTAGAGAAAACCAATGCGTTCTTTAAAAGATACCCAATTTTCAATTCTGGACTTAGTTCCTGTTCGTGAAAATAAAAGCATTCAATCTTCATTGCATCATGCACTTGCTTTGGCTCAACATGCCGAAAAATTAGGTTATAAACGCTTATGGCTGGCTGAACATCACAATATGTCCGGTATTGCCAGTTCAGCAACTTCTGTTCTCTTAGGCTATTTACTGGCAAATACGCAAACTTTAAAAGTCGGTTCAGGCGGTATTATGCTGCCGAACCATGCCCCTTTAATAGTTGCAGAGCAATTTGGCACTTTAGCAACACTCTATCCAAACCGTATTGAACTTGGTCTTGGTCGTGCACCGGGTACAGATCAAAATACAATGCGTGCACTGCGTCGTGGTCAGCAAGAAACTGAAGATCAATTCCCGCAAGATGTACTGGAAATTCTGCAATACTTTAAAGACCCACTACCACAGCAACGTATTGTGGCTACTCCAGGTCAAAGTACCCATGTTCCTGTCTGGCTATTGGGCTCTAGTTTGTTTAGCGCGCAACTGGCTGCAAAATTGGGACTGCCCTATTCATTTGCCTCACATTTTGCGCCGCGCATGCTGGATCAAGCGATCAAACTGTATAGAGAAAACTTTGAACCCTCAGAATATCTGGAGCGACCTTATGTGTCGATGGGTGTACCTACCGTCATAGCCGATACAGATGAAGAAGCGCAATATTTAGCAACATCACCCTATCAGCGTATTATCTCAATGTTCCGTAATCAACGCGGCCAGTTGCAACCGCCAATTGAAAATATTGATGAAATCTGGTCACCATCAGAGAAAATATCGGTGCAACAGTTCTATGCCATGGCACAAATTGGTTCTAAAGAAACGGTAAAAGCAGGTCTTGAACGTCTACTTGAACGCTATGAGGTGAATGAGTTTATCTTTACCTGTGATATTTACGACACAGAAAAACGTATTAAAAACTTCGAGTTATTAATGGATATCAAGAATTCTTGATCCTGGGTCAAAAATCTAAAAAGCACCTGTAACGGCACTGCTGTCCCATAGTTGAAGTTCAATGTGTCAGATTCGCGAGTGTGGCAGGGACGCCACACATTCCCCATCCTTGCGCTGCCGTTTTAAAGCAGTGCTTAAAACTGGCTCAGGATGTCGTGTATGGGGAATAAAGACTTTTCTTGCGAACTCAAAATATGTTTTTAGTTCTCATTTGGGTCTGTCAAAAGTAGGGTTTAGCCTACACAAAGCCACTTAAACTTTTTAAAGAAAAGACAAGGCTGTGAAAAATATAAATATCAAATATTTAAAGATAACAAATCATCATATTGATTCAGTATTCGAATAAAATTCAAATTATGGGTTAGTAGTGGTGCATTAGACTCCCTTTTTTATGCAAAAAATTCAAATAAAGGAGCTCCTTTATTTTTAAAATGAATCGCAACAATAATTGCGAAATGCTGGAGCTTAGGCATAATAACTGTATAAAAACAAGCTCATATAATAATGGACAATAAAATGAATCAATATATCAATAAACCCAGCTCCACATTTATTACCGCAAGCTGGCTGGCGCTGATCGCAGGTGCAGCAGCCTACATGATCGGTCTCTGGAATGCAGAAATGCTGTTAAATGAAAAAGGCCATTATCTGATCCTGATTTTATACGGCTTATTTACCGCAGTGTCTTTGCAAAAAATTGTCCGCGATAAACTCGAAGGAATTCATGTCACTGCCATATATTTTGGGCTGTGCTGCGCCTCCATTGCAATCTGCATTACCTTATTGACCATAGGTTTGTGGAATGCCTCACTTGAATTAAGTGAAAAAGGGTTTTATATCATGGCATTTTTACTGAGTTTATTTGGTGCGGTTGCGGTTCAAAAAAATATTCGCGACTTAGACTATCTCAGAACACATACCCAGCTACCAAGTGTCCCCAATTACTCCAACACACAATTCCAACCTATAGAACATGATGAGGAAAAAAACTAAGCTTTTATAAGCATCATGAATAAACATAAGACTCGTTCTTTCATGGCAGGTCTTTATTTTTTATGAGTTCATAACTAAAAAATTATGAAGATAAAGTAGATGAGAATCACTATGCCACAGTGAATTTTCTAGGATGTAAAGAAAATCAAATTAGAGTCATCGCAACGATTAATATTAAATTATTTTATCCTAAGCGCATAACACCTTAAATCATAGGCAAAAATTAATCCACATTCGAAACAATCACATAGTTGCGATGACTGACAAGATTCCAGAAAAATCTTTACCAAAAGTTCCATCTTGGATATACCAGTTAACTGCAGAACCAACTGCAACGAAGTAAAAATAAGAAAGGATATGAAAATGGTTAACAAGAAGAAGAGCCCATTGGATGGTTTCTTTCAAAATTCACCCGAGTTTTTCCAGAAATTCCATGGAAAAATTGTCACCTCTGAAGATATTAAAAACTTTGATTTTACAAATTTAAATGTGGCTGTTGTGGGGGGCAACCAAATGACAGTCATGCATCTGGAGCAGATCTGCAGTACTGCAAAATTTGTGAAAGTATTCCAGAATATGCCTTTGTTTATTCTGCCGCAAACTGAAAAAGGCATTCACAAACTGCTTTCACATCCTTTAATTATCAAGAATCGTCGTTTGTTTAATAACCGCGTTAAATCATTATTGGCGATTCGCTATCTTGAATCGCAAGTTCAGGATACCTGGTTAAAACGCCAACTCATGCCCAATTCAGCTTCTGAAAACAAGATTTTTTTCAAATCTGATAGTTATTACGCTGCACTACAACGCGAGAATTGCAAGCTGATTACCTGGCCTGTGGTGAAAATCACTGAAAATGCCGTACAAAGCATAGAAGGTGTTGAACATCTGGTAGATGTAATTATTAGCACCTATTAATGGCTTTTATAGTAAAAGAGACAGTAATGCCATTCCTGTTCCAGAGTTTAATTAAAGCAAACTTTGGATACACGCAGTGTGGCAAGGATGCCACACGTTATCCATCACAACAAGGACGTTGTGTATGGATAACAAAGGATTTTGCTTACTTTTGGCCTCTCAAAAGTAAGAGATCGCCTACACAAATATCATTTGAGTTTATTGAAAAACTGAGGCAGTAAATGCTTCCAACTAATATAAGATGTTTTTAAACTTTCGAATAGGCAAAGAATCGAAACATATCAAAGCTATTTAATTAACAAAACTTTGCAAGACTATGCCATGAGACAATAATACCTCTTTTTTCTGTGTTATTTTACGATACCGATATATCGATAATGATTTTTATCCTTTTGATAACGCAGATAATTTGAAGTTAACTCACCTGAAGATTTCACCACTAAAATATCGATATTTTTTAAATCCTTAGATACCCGAATATAGTGCTGATTCATATCAAAAGGCTCTATATTTTTGGGATAATAATTGCAGTCATAATCGACATCGATATGGTTCATTGTTTGAGTTCTGGTTTTAAACACCAATAGCTTTATATTGCGCATTTTTGATTTGTGCTGCCTGTATAGCATAAGCCCCGACACAACTACTGCCTACATAAGTACTGGAAATGAAATAAACCGCTTGCTGATTCAATTGCGTTTGCTGAATGGATCGAATAAATCCACCACCCTTTACGGCTTGAGTAATGACTTTATTGCCCTGTTTAAATTGCACATAGGAATCAAATTCGCGCATCGTACCGCCTGCAGAAACATCAAATGTATAAAATTTAAGCTTTCGATCAGGACTATAATTTACAAAAACCATGCTTTTGCTGCTTAATTTTTTAAAATCATAAGCAAAACTTTGCGGATTCTGTTGAATAAATTCCTTTATTTTTAATGCAACTTCCTGGTTCACACCCTCATTTTCATAGCGGTCAGTTAAGCGGATTTGTTCATATTGATTGATTATTCGGGTTTCAAAATCAGCCACAGATGCTGCAAAAATTGGGCTATTTGCCAAACTGAGCCAAGCAAACAAAAAGACCATTATTTTTGGCTTTAATATTTTATTCATATAATAACCATTTTTATTTTCGATTATTAAAACGTAGAGTTAAACCTTGATTTAACTCTAGTTTAAAACTTTTCAATTAACCAATACGACGTTTCAGGCCAGTCATTTGCAAAACACGGGTTGAAATTTCTTCAATCGACATTTCAGAAACGTTCAGATATTTAATGCCTTCTGAAATATAAATGCCTTCTACCGCACGCAGTTCCATCTGGCATTGACTGAAACTTGCATAACGGCTGTTGGCTTTACGCTCGGTACGAATCGCGACAAGTCGCTCTGCATCAATCATTAAGCCAAATAGCTTATGTTTGTGTGCTCTTAACACCGTAGGCAGACGGTTATCATCCAAGTCTTCTTCAGTCAATGGATAGTTTGCAACACGAATTCCAAATTGTAATGACAAATAAATTGAAGTTGGTGTTTTACCGGAACGAGATACCCCGATCAGGATCAAATCGGCCTTGTCATAATGACGTGTGCGTGCGCCATCATCGTTATCTAGGGCAAAATGTACCGCATCAATACGTGCCTTATAGGACTCAGAATCGGTCACGGCATGGGTTTGTCCGACTAAAGTTGTAGGCGCAGTACCCAAAACTTCCGACAACTTCCCAATAAGCCCTTCAAAAACATCGAGATTTACTGCATTTGCAGTATTAATAATATCACGTACATAGGGGTCTACCAAGGTATCAAACACCAAAGGTTGTTGCCCGTCTTGATCAGCACGCTGGTTAATTTCAGCCACAACATTCATCGCAGCTTCTTCGGAACTGATATAAGGAATAATATGAATGTCAAAATCTACATGAGGAAACTGCGCTAACAGTGAGTGTCCAAGGGTTTCAGCAGTAATTGCAGTACCATCGGAGATAAAAAACACACTGCGCTTAATCTGTTTACCTTCTGACATTAAAATTCTCCTTAAATATTTGTCTTAGTGCTATATAATCTTTATAGTAAACCATCTTACATGACTGTCGCCCAGTAAATTCTTAAAGCTCGGCGATTTGCTATAATTTCATGCCAAGATAGTGATTAATACTGCATAAGTGGAGTAACAACTTTGGAAGCGCGCGTAATTGGTCTAGAAAAATTAGGGAAACACGACGTTGAACTCGTTGGTGGGAAAAACTCATCATTGGGTGAAATGATCAGCCATTTGTCTAATGCTGGTGTATCGGTACCGGGTGGTTTTGCAACCACAGCTGCTGCATATCGTGAATTTCTCGAGCAAAGCGGCCTAAACGCTAAAATCAACGCAGAGCTTGCAGCACTAAATGTTGATGACGTAATAGCTCTAGCAGAAACTGGCGCTAAAATCCGTCAATGGATTGTCGAAACTCCGCTTACGGCAGAACTTGAAAAAGAAGTTCGTGAATCTTTCGCAATTCTTTCAAACGGCAACCCCGACATCGCGGTTGCCGTTCGTTCATCTGCGACTGCAGAAGACTTGCCGGATGCTTCTTTCGCTGGTCAGCAAGAAACTTTCCTGAACATCCGTGGCATCGACAACGTTCTTATTGCAATTAAAGAAGTATTTGCATCTCTTTATAACGACCGCGCAATTTCTTACCGTGTACACCAAAACTTTGCACATGATGTGGTTGCCCTTTCTGCTGGCGTACAACGTATGGTGCGCTCAGAAACTGGTGCTGCAGGTGTAATGTTCACTTTGGACACAGAATCTGGCTTCCGTGATGCAGTATTTATCACTGCGTCTTATGGCTTGGGTGAAATGGTTGTTCAAGGTGCTGTAAATCCTGACGAATTCTATATCTCTAAACCACTTCTTAAAAACGGCAAACATTCAATCCTGCGTCGTAACCTGGGCTCTAAACACCAAAAAATGATTTATGGTGAAGAAGGCGCTGCAGGTAAATCTGTGGTTGTAGTCGACGTTGAAAAACAAGACCGTCAACAATTTTCTTTAAATGATCATGAGCTTCAAGAACTTGCAAAACAAGCTTTGATCATTGAAGAACATTACGGTGCGCCAATGGACATCGAATGGGCAAAAGATGGCGACGACCAACAGCTTTACATCGTTCAGGCACGTCCAGAAACAGTAAAAAGCCGTGAAAATGTCGGCACTATGGAACGCTACCTGTTGAAACAAAAAGGTACTGTGCTTTGTGAAGGCCGTTCAATCGGTCAACGTATCGGTTCTGGTAAAGTCCGCATCGTAACGTCAATCAAAGAAATGGACAAAGTACAAGACGGTGACGTGCTTGTATCTGACATGACTGACCCGGACTGGGAACCGGTAATGAAACGTGCTGCTGCCATTGTCACTAACCGTGGTGGTCGTACTTGTCACGCTGCCATCATTGCACGTGAACTCGGTGTACCAGCAATTGTCGGTTGTGGTAATGCAACTGAAGTATTAACTGATGGTCAAGAAGTGACTGTTTCTTGTGCTGAGGGTGATACAGGTTTCATCTACGAAGGCTCTTTAGATTTCGAAGTTCAACGCAACTCTATCGAATCTATGCCTGCGCTTCCATTTAAAGTCATGATGAACGTGGGTAACCCTGACCGTGCATTTGACTTTGCTCAAATTCCAAACGCAGGTATTGGTCTTGCACGTCTAGAATTCATCATCAACCGTATGATTGGTGTGCATCCTAAAGCATTATTGAACATTGATAGTCTGCCACGCGAAACTCGTGCTGCTGTAATGGCACGTACTGCAGGTTACTCTTCACCAATCGAATTCTATGTAGAAAAATTGGTAGAAGGTATTTCTACCCTTGCTGCTGCATTCGCTGACAAACCAGTGATCGTGCGTATGTCTGACTTTAAGTCAAATGAATATGCAAACTTGATCGGTGGTAAGTTATACGAACCAGAAGAAGAAAACCCAATGTTGGGCTTCCGTGGTGCAAGCCGCTACGTTTCTGACAACTTCCGTGACTGCTTCGAACTTGAATGCCGTGCGTTGAAAAAAGCACGTGACGAAATGGGCTTAACCAACATTCAAATCATGATTCCTTTCGTACGTACAGTTGCTGAAGCGAAACGTGTGATTGAATTATTGGCTCTAAACGGTCTTAAACGCGGTGAAAATGGTCTTAAAGTGATCATGATGTGCGAATTGCCAACCAATGCATTATTGGCTGAACAATTCCTTGAACACTTCGATGGTTTCTCTATCGGTTCTAACGACTTGACTCAGTTAACACTTGGTCTAGACCGTGACTCTGGTATTGTTTCTCATTTGTTTGATGAACGTGACCCAGCGGTTAAAGCGCTTCTTTCTATGGCAATCCATGCATGCCGTAAAGCAGGTAAATACGTAGGTATTTGTGGTCAAGGTCCTTCTGACCACCCTGACCTAGCTAAATGGTTGATGGAACAAGGTATTGAGTCTGTTTCTTTAAACCCGGACTCAGTTTTAGATACCTGGTTCTTCCTTGCTGAAGAAAAAGCTCAACAAGCGTAATAAAACATGTTAAAAAAGACCCACTCGTGGGTCTTTTTTTTCATCTGCGATTTTTTGTATTTTTAGATTTATTTTGAGAATTTAGTTTTATGCAAATTTACTTGGCGAGAAATAATCAACAAGCCGGTCCCTACACCCTGGAGCAACTAAACCAGATGCTCGCCAGCCAACAAGTGCTGCTTACAGACTTGGCCTGGCATCAAGGTATGACCGAATGGAAGGCTTTAGGTGAATTAACCCAAGGTAAACTTGTATATGAACCTGAAGGATATACCTCACCTCTATCCTCTCCCGAACAAAGCCCTTTACAAAATTCAGCTATTCGTAAAATTCAGGTTGAAAAAAAAGCCACTGCCCAAAAAGAACTGGCTTCAATTACAACCCGCATATTGGCAAAAATTATCGATTTACTGCTGTGGTTACCTGCAGCAGCAATTCCTTCATTTTTTTTAAAGCCGGAACAATTTAACCAGCTCTCCGAGATTCAGCAAAAAATGCAAGCGGCTCAGAGCTCAACTCAAGCCGTTCAATTGCAACAGGAATTATTTGCCCTTATTCCCCCTGAAGCATGGCAAACCATGTTTGTTTACATCATCATTATGCTGGGTATACAGGCATTTATGCTGGCAAAATCAGGCCAAAGCATTGGTAAAAAGCTGACTAAAATTAAAATTGTCGATGCCGACAGTGGCGAAAAAGTCAGTCTGATGCGTGCTTTCACTTTACGCAGCTTTATCTTTATTGTTTTAAATTTGCTATTTATGCCGTTTATTACAATTATTGATCATGTTTTCGCAATCACTGAAAAGCGTCAAACTTTGCATGATAAATTAGCCAAAACCAAAGTGGTTAAACAATAACTATTTAATTAGACAGGGATTGTTTTTACATCCCTGTTTTTCCCCAGAATATTGATATTAAAATAAAATTCATATAATAAAAGTTCAATTCCGAGTAAAAAAATCAGTTTTTATAACAGGTATTTAAAGCCATTTTACATATAGCTTAGTTGCTCGATATGAGGCATAATGCCCTACAACGTAGCGGTGTCTCATGATTGGGAAGGATTTTCTATGCTTGGGTTTTCTAAGCGAAAATAAATATTTCCAATCATGCGACACTTTAATCGCTATCCCATATTAAATTAGGGAATGGGACTCTTCACCGAGGTTGTAAAATGAGACAAACGATTTTAGCTGTATTGTCTTTATCTGCGATTGCTGCACTCTTGACTGGGTGTGGTGGTGATATGGTACTTCTAAACTCAAAAGGTCCAGTAGCAGAAGGTCAAAGTGGCCTAATGATGACTGCGATCTACTTAATGCTTTTGGTCGTAATTCCATCAGCAATTATGGCATTGTGGTTTGGTTGGAAATATCGCGCGTCAAATAAAGATGCAGACTATAAACCTACATGGGCACACTCTACTGCAATTGAGATTGTAGTTTGGGGTATTCCTGTCATTATTATTGGTATTTTAGCTTGGTTAACTTGGTGGGGCTCCCACAAGTATGACCCATACCGTCCGCTAGAATCAGATAAAGCCCCTTTAACTGTTCAGGTTATTGCTGAACAATTCAAATGGATCTTTATCTATCCAGAACAAGGCATTGCGACAGTTAACGAAATCCGCTTCCCGGAAAAAACTCCGGTCACCCTGCGTTTGACATCTAACTTCACAATGAACGCGTTCTTTATTCCTGCATTATCTGGTCAGATTTATGCAATGGCGGGTATGCAGACTCACTTGAATTTCTTGGCAAATGAAACTAGTCCAGCCGATGGCTACCGCGGTTTCTCTTCTGTCTATTCAGGTTATGGATTCTCGCAAATGCGTTTCCGTGCTCACTCTGTTACTGACGCTCAGTTCGCTGAATGGGTAGCTGCTGTTAAAGCAGGTAATGGCACTTCAGTAAACCCTAAAGCAATTCAAAAAACTGTTTTAGACCAGGCTGAATTAGCAAATTTACGTGACGGTAACCGTTCTAAGCACCAAATCGAAGCATTAGTTGCGAAAGCAAGTACTCCTGAAGAAAAAGCTGCTGCAGAAGCAATGAAGTCTTATCCGACTAAGCCACACCCAGTGACTTACTACTCTTCAGTAGAACCTAAATTGTTCGAATCTGTGATTAACAAATACATGAGTAATTACCACGGTGCTGATCACTCAGCAACTGCTGGTCATGAAGCTGCTGCTTCTGGAGCCCATGTAAATGTTGAACATGCGACTGCTTCTGTAGAGGAATAAGACATGAGCTTCTTAGGTAAGTTAGGTCCGGATGCAATTCCAACCGATCCAATCGTGCTGGTTACTGTTGCACTGATGGTTCTAGGCGGTATCGCAGCTGTTGCAGGTATCACCTATTTCAAAAAATGGAACTATTTGTGGACTGAATGGTTCACATCGGTAGACCATAAAAAAATTGGTATCATGTATATTTTGGTATCCATTGTCATGCTTGTACGTGGCTTTGCCGATGCGATCATGATGCGTCTTCAACAGTTCCTTGCAAAAGGTGGCGGTGAAGGTTATTTACACCCGGAACATTACGATCAGATCTTTACTGCGCATGGCGTAATCATGATCTTCTTCGTGGCAATGGGTCTTGTAGTTGGTTTAATGAACATCTCTGTACCACTTCAAATTGGTGCACGTGACGTGGCATTCCCATTATTAAACTCTTTAAGTTTCTGGCTATTTGCCGGTGCTGCCGGTTTGATGATGGCTTCTCTTGCGATTGGTGAGTTCGCTGCAACAGGCTGGATGGCTTATCCTCCTCTTTCAGGTATCGAATATTCTCCTGGCGTAGGTGTAGACTACTACATTTGGGCACTCCAGGTTTCTGGTCTGGGTACGCTTTTAACGGGTGTTAACTTCTTTGTTACCATCATCAAAATGCGTGCGCCTGGCATGACTCTTATGGATATGCCTATTTTTACTTGGACAGCTTTAGTCACTGTTGTACTTATCATTGCTACATTCCCAGTATTAACTGCGACTCTTGCAATGTTGACACTTGACCGTTATTTCGGCTTCCACTTCTTTACAAATGACTTGGGTGGTAGCCCAATGTTGTATGTAAACTTGATTTGGACTTGGGGTCACCCAGAAGTATACATCTTGGTATTACCAGCTTTTGGTATTTACTCAGAAGTTACTGCCGTGTTCTGCCGTAAAGCATTGTTCGGTTACAAATCAATGGTGTACGCAACTGTAGCAATCGGTGTGTTATCACTTGTTGTTTGGGTTCACCACTTCTTTACTATGGGTGCAGGTGCCAACGTTAACGCGTTCTTTGGTATCATGACCATGATTATTGCGATCCCGACTGGTGTAAAAATCTTCTCTTGGCTGTTCACCATGTACAAGGGCCGCATTACCTATACAACCCCTATGCTGTGGACACTTGGCTTCCTTGTGACTTTCGGTATCGGTGGTTTAACAGGTGTATTGATGGCTGTTCCACCAGCGGACTTCCTGGTACACAACTCTTTATTCCTAATTGCTCACTTCCATAACGTAATTATCGGTGGTGTAGTATTCGCGATGTTCGCAGGTATCATTTTCTACTGGCCAAAAATGTTTGGCTGGAAGTTAAATGAAACTTGGGGTAAAGCTGCATTCTGGTTCTGGTTCATCGGTTTCTATTTTGCATTCATGCCACTTTATATCCTTGGTTTCATGGGTATGACTCGTCGTTTGAATACATTTGACAACCCTGAATGGGATCCATATGTAAATATCGCATTGTTTGGTGCAGTTCTGATTGCATTGGGTATTGCATGTTTCGTTATGCAAATCGTGGTAGGTTTCCTACAACGCGAAAAAGGTATAGATGTAACTGGCGATATCTGGGATGGCCGTACTTTAGAATGGTCTACTTCATCTCCAGCTCCGTTCTATAACTTTGCCTATCTTCCAAAGATCAATGGTATTGATACTTTCTGGACTGACAAAGAAAACGGTATTGCATACACTAAACCAACCAAATATGAAGACATTCATATGCCAACAAACCGTGCGGCTGGTTTCGTTATTGCAATGTTTATTACAGTAATGGGCTTCGCATTAATCTGGCACATCTGGTGGCTAGTAGTCGTTACTTTCGTATCAGCAATCATCAGCTTCATCGTGTCTTCTTTCACTAAGAAAGTGGATTACTATGTACCTGCTGCTGAAGTTGAACGTATCGAAAACGAACGTTATGCGCAACTTGAAAAACACTTGAAGAAGGACTAAGACTATGGCTGAAGTACTTCATCACGATAACCACGGACACGATGAACATCATCATCACGATGATACTGACATCACGGTCTTTGGTTTCTGGTCTTACTTGATGAGTGACTTGATCCTATTCGGTACACTCTTCATCGCGTTTGCTGTATTAAGCAGTCACGTTCCAGTTGGTACTCCAAGTGCACGAGATCTTTTTGGTGAATCTCTCAGTTTCGTATTAACTGAAACATTCGCCCTCTTGATTTCGTCTGTAACGTTCGGCTTTGCTGTTCTTGCTGCCTACAAGAAAGACGTATCTAAAGTTCTGACTTGGCTTGCAATTACTTGGGTATTTGGTGCTTCGTTCATCGGCATGGAATTATATGAGTTTAATCATTTAGTTCATGCTGGTCATGGCCCTAGTACAAGTGCATTCTTATCTTCGTTCTTTACGTTGGTAGGTACACACGGTATTCACGTAACTTCAGGTTTGGTTTGGATGATCGTGTTAATGATTCAAATCAAGAAAAATGGTTTGACACTTCCAAACACACGTCGTCTTGCATGCTTAAGCTTGTTCTGGCACTTCCTTGACATCGTTTGGATCTGTGTATTCAGCGTAGTTTACTTGATGGGAGTTCTCTAAATGAGTCACGATCACAACTCTACTGGTGCAGCACACGGTAACGTTAAACAGTATACAGTCGGTTTTATCCTCTCTATTGTCCTTACCATTATTCCTTTTGGAATGGTAATGGCAGGTGGTTTTGACCGCGGTATTCTGATTACCGTGATTGCAATTACTGCCGTTGCTCAGATTCTTGTACAGTTAATTTATTTCCTGCACATGAATTCTTCTTCAGAGCAACGTTGGAACGTGATTGCATTCGTTTATACGATTCTGACCATTGCCATCCTTTTGGTTGGTTCTGTATGGATCATGAACTACCTTCACTACAACATGATGATCTAAACTGGTTGTCATGCTGAAAAAGTATTTATTCCTGACTAAGCCAGGAATTCTCTTTGGTAACTTCGTTACCACTTTGGGTGGCTACTTTGTAGCTGCCCAAGGTTCTGTAGATTTCCTTCTTCTGCTCCTTACTCTCTTAGGCACACTCTTCGTTGTTGCTTCTGGATGCGTGGTCAATAATGTTATTGATCAAGACATCGACCAAAAAATGCAGCGCACACAAAATCGTGCGATGGTTAAAAAATCCATTTCAGAACCTGTTGCTTATGCCTATGCATTGGTACTTGGGCTTATTGGTTTTAGCATTTTATGGTTTTGGGTAAATGCATACGCTTTCCTATTCGCAGTCCTTGGTTTTGTCGTATACGTTGGCTTTTACAGCTTATGGACAAAACGAACGACTATTCATCAAACAATCGTTGGTAGTATTTCTGGTGCAGCGCCGCCTGTTATCGGTTATACCGCTGTCGCTCAACATTTTGATTTGGGTGCCTTACTGGTTTTCATCGGTTATGCACTTTGGCAAATGCCTCATTCATGGGCCATTGCTGTTTATCGTTTTGACGATTACAAAAATGCAGGTGTTCCGATTCTTCCTGTAGCGCGTTCAATCTTACGCACTAAAATTGAATCGTTGATTTATGTTGTTTTATTTACCATCACCATGAATGCCCTATTTGTATATGGTTATGCAAATTGGCTTTATTTAGTGATATTAAATGCTTTATGTATTTACTGGTTATATATTGGTGTAATTGGATTTAAAGCTGAAAATGACCAACTTTGGGCTAAACGCTTTTTCCTCTATTCAGTGATTTTAATTACAGTAATCAGTATCTGTTTTAGTTTCACAGCGACTGCACCGGCAACACAGATCGTATTTTTTTAAAAGATAGAGTTACACTCTATCTTTTAATGAGATATTTCATATTCTCTTCTAACGTCCCTTTTTGCTATTTTTAATTTCTGTTTGTCACTTACAAACTTTAAGTAAGCGTATTACTCATAAAACTTGTGAAAAGCAAAGTTTAGCATCTACCTTTTTCAGTATTTTTCCGTTTTCCTGTGCTTAAACCTTGTATTTAGCAAGCAAAGGCTCTAAAATTCACGCTTCGCAAATTTATGCGACACAACCTTGGTTGTGACTCCTTGCTTCAATTTAGTTAAATTGAGGCTGTTTAAACCGTAAGGAGCTGACAATGCGTCACTACGAAATCGTACTTTTGGTACATCCTGACCAAAGCGATCAAGTTGTGGGTATGGTAGAACGTTACCTAACTCACATCAAAGAAGCTGAAGGTCAAATTCACCGTTTAGAAGATTGGGGCCGTCGTCAATTGGCTTACCCAATTAATAAAATTCATAAAGCTCACTACATTTTAATGAACGTTGAATGTGGTCAAACTACGCTTAATGAATTAGAAGAATTGTTCCGTTATAACGACGCAATCCTTCGTAATGTTATTATTCGTCGTGAACATGCAATTACTGAAGAGTCATTGCTTGCTAAAAGTGCTGAAGAAAAACGTGCGCGTAAAGCACAACGTGAAGAAGCACAACAATCTCAAGACTCTGCTGAAGCATAAGGAGAACATAAATGGCACGTTTTTACCGTCGTCGCAAGTTCTGCCGCTTTACAGCTGAGAAAGTTGCGTACATCGACTATAAAGATATCGATACTTTAAAACAGTACATCACTGAAAACGGCAAGATTGTTCCTAGCCGTATTACAGGTACTAAAGCTCGTTACCAACGTCAATTGGCGCTTGCTATTAAACAAGCTCGCTACTTAGCGTTGATCCCTTACACTGACAATCATAAGTGAGGTTGAGCTGTGGATATTATCTTATTACAACGCATTAAAAACCTTGGTAAATTAGGCGATAAAGTATCAGTTAAAGCTGGTTACGGCCGTAACTTCCTTATCCCTCAAGGTAAAGCAGTTGCAGCTACTGAAGCCAACACTGCTGCTTTTGAAGCTCGTCGTGCTGAACTTGAGAAAGCTGAAGCTGACGTTTTAGCTGCTGCTCAAGCACGTGCTGACCAATTGAACGAAGTTAACATCGTAATCACTGCTAAAGCTGGTGACGAAGGTAAACTATTCGGTTCTATCGGTACTCGTGACATCGCAGACGCTTTAACTAATGCTGGTCTTGAAGTTGACCGTGCAGAAGTTCGTTTACCAAACGGTGCGCTTCGTAACACTGGTGAATTCAACATCGCAATCCAATTGCATCATGATGTTGTTGCTGAAGTTCTCGTTACTATCGTATCTGAGTAATTTCTTGCAAGAAAAAGAGCATGCTTTTGCATGCTCTTTTTTTATCTCTGAAAATAGTCAAAATAGTTGAATCACGTTGTTTAGCGCTTGTTTACTTCACTTATTTTGACTATTTTTAAACACTTCAATAAATGAAATTTTCGATTCGCATTTTTTTTAAGAGCGCGTATCATCTGCTTATACGAAGAGAATACCTTTTTTCTCTTTGTCACTTTTTCTAAATTACTCATTTATTGCATTTAAAATTAGGGTTTTATATGTCACAGGCGAATGCCAACGCTATGCTTAACTCAGCTAAAGTCGATAATAAAGCAAGCGAGTCGGGCCAACTCAAAGAGTTTCGTACCCCTCCGCATAACTTGGTGATTGAACAGGCCGTTCTTGCCGCACTTATGACGGTAGCCGAATCTTTTGAGCAAGTCGGTGATGTATTAAGTGAAAATGATTTCTATGCTACACGGCATAAATATATTTTCCGTGCCATTGAAAAATTAGCCCAAGAAAATTCACCTTATGACGCGGTCCTAGTCAATGATTGGCTAATCAAACAGAATCTTCTAGAGGCCGTAGGCGGTGAAGAATATTTAATGCAATTGATGGCAGATTCCCCTTCCAGCTTTTATAACCTGGAAACCTATGCCAATAAAATTAAAGAATTTTCAACTTTACGCAGCATGATTAAAGTCAGCTCTGAAATTCTACAAAACGCTTATGACACCAAAGGCCGTAGTGTCAGTGAAATTTTAGACCTAGCTGAAACCAATATTTTTTCGATTGCCGAACAGCATAATAACAATGCCAAAGCTCAAGGCCCAAAACCGATCAATGCTGTAGTCGCCGATGTTTTTGACAAGTTAAATGAACTTTCGCAAATGGAAGGCAATATTACCGGTTTAACTTCAGGCTTTCTGGAACTGGATAATAAAACTTCAGGCATGCAAGCGGGTGATTTGATCATTGTTGCGGCCCGTCCATCTATGGGTAAAACCACCTTCGCCATGAACCTGGTCGAAAGTGTGCTGTTTAATTGCGATTTGCCTGCCTTGGTTTTTTCCATGGAGATGCCAGCAGATTCGATTGCCATGCGTTTGATTTCTGCTTACGGTAAAGTGCATCAGGGCCATTTGCGTGCCGGTAAACTGGATGGCGATGAATGGTCTAAAGTCACAGGCACCATTTTACAACTGCAGGAAAAAAATCTGTACATTGATGATTCTTCTGCCCTGCCTCCGACGGAATTACGTGCACGTGCACGTCGTATTGCCAAAATGCATGGTGGTAAAATTGGCTGTATTATGGTCGATTACCTACAGTTAATGAAAGTACCCGGTATGGGCGACAACCGTGTCGGTGAGATCTCGGAAATTTCACGAAGCTTAAAAGCACTGGCTAAAGAAATGATGTGCCCTGTCATTGCATTATCTCAGCTCAACCGTTCACTGGAAAACCGGCCAAATAAACGTCCTGTGATGTCCGATCTTCGTGAATCAGGTGCAATCGAGCAGGATGCTGACTTAATTATGTTTATTTACCGGGATGAGGTTTATAACAAGGAATCCAAAGAAGCAGGCACAGCGGAAATTATTATCGGTAAACAACGTAACGGTCCAATTGGTACTGTTCGTCTGGCATTTGAAGGTCAATATACGCGTTTTAGCAACCTGTCACCCGAGTTTTATTCTCAATATAATGATGAAGAATAAGACATAAAAAAACGGGGGTGATGACCTCGTTTTTTTAAATTTATTTTTCTTGTGCTATTGCTTTAATTCATCACTGCTGCATATTGCATAAATTTTTTCTGTTTAATATTTGGTGAAAAATACACTTTAACTTAGTGTTTATTTTCAGCCAGAGGACTACAATATCCCTCTCCATTTTGCTTAAGTTCCTCATTTTCAATACTGAGATCACAAGCATATCTATAATATTCTTACGTAGCTTATAAGCGATTTGATCCAACGAATTGCTGTAATGTTTCATTGTAATCCCAAGGAGTAACTAGGGTGCGCCAAGCAACAGTTTATATTGATAGAGAAGCCCTTCAATATAATTTAAACCGTGTCAAACAACTTGCACCAACAGCTCAAATTGTAAGTATGGTTAAAGCTAATGCTTATGGACATGGAGTCAAAGACTGTTTAGCAGCCTTAGGTGATACGGATGCCTTTGGTGTCGCCTGCCTTGAAGAAGCTTTAGAAATTCGCGAACTTGGCTATCAACAACCGATTACGCTCATTGAAGGCATTTTCTCTGAAGATGAAATGCAGGTTGTGGTGGAGAACAATATTGAATGTGTGATCCATCATCAGCAGCAACTGGACTGGTTACTTACACACAAAGCACGCTACATTGGCAAAAACTTAAAAGTTTGGGTCAAACTCAATAGCGGTATGAACCGTCTGGGTTTCAAAGTACCCGAAATTATTGAAGTGATTAATTCACTTAAAGCTGAAGGTTTTACTTGTGTACTGGCAATGCACTTTGCCAATGCCGATGCAGACCACCCTCTTAATGAACAGCAAAAATCACAATTTCTACAAGTAAAACAAGCCTGTGCGCCAGTGATGGGCTCTTGCTGTAATTCGGCTGCCATTTATAAATGGCCTGAATTGAATTTTGATTTTGTGCGTCCAGGAATCATGCTCTATGGTGCATCTCCGTTTGCGGATAAATCAGTCCATGATTTAGACCTCAAACCAGTCATGACCTTTAGTGCTGAAATTATTGCCCTAAACCACATTCAAGCTGGTGAACATGTTGGTTATGGTTCAACTTTTACCGCAGACAAAGAAATGGACCTCGCCATCGTTTCCATTGGCTATGGAGATGGCTACCCCCGCGCCTTCCCAAAACAGAACTATGTATCTATTAACGGTCAAGCCGCTCGCGTGATTGGCCGCGTTGCCATGGACATGATTGCGATCGATGTGACCGGTATAAATGCACCACTTGGTACTGAAGTTGAACTTTGGGGTAAAGACCGTTTGGTGGATGATGTTGCCGAAGCCAATGGCACCATTGGCTATGAGCTGCTATGTCGTTTAAGCCCGCGTCCTATAAGAAAATAACACTTTAAACTCAATAAAAAACCCAAGTTTTTACTTGGGTTTTTTCATTCTAATAATAGCTTATTAAGCTAAATAATCATCAGTCGGGATAGGTAACTCTTGCAGGCCACGGCGCAAAGTATCTGACCATTGTTTACTGAGTTTCCAAAAATAGGGATCTTCTTCATAAATTCGTTTGCCATTTGGGATATGCAAAGTGTCTTTTTTATACACCACCATATCGAGTGGCATACCCACAGAAACATTGGAACGCAAGGTAGAATCAAAAGAAATTAAACTGCAACGTACCGCTTCATCTAAAGGCATTTGATAAATTAAGGCCCGATCAAGTATTGGCTTGCCATATTTACTTTCACCAATCTGGAAATAAGGCGTATCTTCTGTTGCACAAATAAAATTGCCTTGCGGGTAAATATTGTACAGCTGCATATCTGAACCTTGAATCTGCCCGCCCAACAAAATACTACAATAATAATTACTTTGTTCATGCATATGCGAGTCTTCTGTGACATCAGCAATGACTTTTTTTAGTGTATGCCCCACCAGTTCCGCCATTTCAAACATGGTGTTCACACTGTACAAGTTCGGTTCTTGTTTAAGTTCCAGATGATTATTTAAATGTCCAATCACAGCCTGGGTTGTGGCTAAATTTCCTGATGTCTGTATCGTGAGAAATCTTTCGCCCTCTACACCAAAGATATAGAGTTTGCGAAATACCGAGATGTGATCGACCCCGGCATTGGTACGGGTATCGCTCACAAAGACTAGACCATCTTCTAATCGTAGCGCACAGCAATAAGTCATGAGAACTCCTTATGACTTTTAAGTTTTCAGCAAGCGAGCACTTGAACGATAGAGTTCATGGATTCAACACCACCGCGCTCTCGTATGCCTCGCACTGGTGCAACATCCCAGTAATCACGACCTACAGCTACATAAATGTGCGCATTCGGCGTAAATAACTGGTTGCTGGTATCAAAACAATACCACGAATTTTCAAAAAAAACCTCTGCCCAAGCGTGACTGGAAAGATGAGATGTCTGGGGTACAAATAAGTAACCCGATACATATCGCGCCGGCAAGCCTAGATATTTACACATGGCAATAAAGACATGGCTATGATCCTGACATACCCCCTGTCGGCATTGAAAAGCATCTAGAGCTGAAGTTTGTACCGAAGTTCGGTCAGGTGTATAGGGAATATAATTCAAGATGGCTTCAGACAGCACAATCAAGTTAGCCCGATTAATGCGAGGAACATAGCAATCTGCAAAACTTTTCATCTCCGCATTGCATAATGTGCTTGCCGTAGGCTGCAAAAATAATTGCGGATTGAGGTTTGTACCAATTCCGAACTGCGTATCAGGGTTGATCTCGACGATGCCCTGCGCCATGATGGTCAGTTGGCTGTAGGGCTGGCGCTGCGAACTGGTAATCCAGAGATTGTTAAAGGCATCATATTTTATTTCTTTTTGCCCCGGCACGCTGACATCCCAGCAATGTACCTGCTGATGGGCATTGCTGGTCGGTGTCATTTTAATGTACTGGATACTGTTGCAGGCCTGATCACTATACTGATAATGCGTTTGGTGATTGATCATCAACTTCATACATCCACCTCAAATAGATTTTGAATATGATCACTAAAGTGATAAAAATTCATATTATCCGGGTTTAATTTAAGTTGCTGCCACGCGCTATCCAGCCGATCCCAGCCAATCTGGGCTAATAGATCGACAATTTTATTCAGGTTGTTCAAGGTTACAGTCTGATCCTGTTTCAGACGAATTTGCCGGTCAAGCTGCTCAATATTTTGTCCCAAACTAAAAAACAGAAACACCTCTTCCGATTCAGCTTCTATCACCTCATGGCAATCTCCCGCCACATCACAAATATAAGTCGCATTGGCATTGGCATTCTTAATCAGCTGATTCAGTTCTGCATAGGCTTTTGCCGAAAGAATGCCACGCAAATCCTGGATATTATCTTTAGCATATTGAAATTGTTGACTGAACGATGAAGGCTGTTCAGCATCCAGAAATAACGAATTGAGTGAGCTTGCATCAAAAGCGGGCAAGCAAAAGCCATGGGCATATTGCAATGCATCCTGATTATCCAAAAACGGAAACTGGCCACATGCATATTGAATCCGTGTTAAATACCGACCTAACCAAAAAATGTGCTGAGCATTACTATTTAATAAAATCATAATTTCCTTCCCATAGTTAGATGTCTATGAATGCAGGTTATCGACAACCCATGTGTCTTTAACTCCACCACCTTGTGAAGAATTCACTACCAGTGACCCTGCCTGCATGGCCACCCGTGTCAAACCGCCCGGAACAATTTCGGTTCGGTAAGGCGAACTGAGAACAAAAGGCCGCAAATCGATATGACGCTCTGCCACTCCAAAATCGGTCAAAGTCGGGCAAACCGATAAATCCAGCGTCGGCTGTGCAATATACAAATGCGGTACAGCAATAATTTTGTCTCTGAAAGACTCAATCTGGCTGTTTGAAGCCTGAGGGCCAATCAACATGCCATAACCGCCTGAACCTTGAGCTTCTTTCACCACCAATTGTTCTAAATTGGATAAAACATAGTCTAGATCTTCAGTTTCCCGGCATTGATACGTAGGCACATTTTTTAAGATAGCCTGCTCGCCCAAATAAAAATGAATCATTTTATCGACATAAGGATAAATCGATTTGTCATCTGCCACTCCAGTACCCGGTGCATTGGCAATCACCACATTGTGATTGAGATAGGCCGACATTAAACCTGGTACACCCAAGGTGCTATCGGGCAAAAAGCATAGAGGATCGAGATATGCATCATCGACCCGTCGATAAATTACATCAACCTTCTGTCTGCCACGAATCGTTTTGACATAAACCTTATCGTTCTCTACAAAAAGGTCACGCGATGTCACTAAAGGCACATCCATTTCCCTTGCCAGGAAGGAATGTTCATAATATGCACTGTTATAGCGTCCCGGCGTTAGCACCACGATAAAAGGATTATCGACATAAGCATTTTCAGCCAGGATTTCTTTGAGTAGCTGAGGATATTGCTCAATACCCAGAACATTATTTTGCTGAAAAAGCTGTGGCATGAGTTCTTGGCTAATTTTGCGGCATTCCAGCATATAAGACACACCGGATGGCGTTCTTAAATTATCTTCCAGCACATAAAATTCACCGTGGCGGTCACGAATAATATCAATCCCGCTAATTTGGCTGTATATTTTCCCTTTTAAGTCATGCTCATACATATGTGGCAGATAGGCTTCATGAGTAAGCACTTGTAATTCCGGTACCACATTGGCTTTCAAAATGTCTTGTTGATGGTAAATATCGTGTAAAAATAAATTCAGTGCCCGTACCCTTTGTGCACAGCCAAGCGATACCTTGTTCCATTGCTTTTTTTCAATCACCCGTGGAATTAAATCATAGGGAATGGTTCGCTCAATCCCTTCAGACTCGCCATATACAGTAAAAGTAATTCCTTCATATAGAAAATGATCTTTGGCTGCCTGATTCAGCGACTTCAACTCTTCCAGCGTATGTTGTGATAGCCAGTGTTCTATTTTTTGGCAGGTTTCACCGGACATGGCCTGATCATCAACCAATTCATTAAAAAAATGTGATTTAAACTGTTGAAATAAGGTATTAAATTTAGCATTTGGTTTTATTTGTGTTGTTAAAGACACATTGCTTTTTGCCCCTACTTCATGATGGGCAAACGTCTCCAGTGACGGAATCGAATTTGTATCTTGATTTTCTTTAAGCATACAAACCTCGTAATTTTCTCTATTGTCAGTAGAGTTAAGCAACAAACATGCCAGTCATCGTTTAAGTTATTTATCCACTTGCGTTTTAGGGTCTGTTGGTAATTCTTCTATGTTTGCGACTACGCGTATTTTTTAGGCGATACGAGGCGTGAACTGAAAAATTTAGTTATTCTAAATGCGTAGTTCACAACGACGTAGCGTCAAAAAATATCCTAGTCCCCAGCTGTGCCTTGCGCTGCAAACAAAGCCGTGCTTTGTTCTTGCTCATATCAAAACATGCAAGCTTTCAGGCGCAAATGCCTGCGAAAAAAAATTCAGTTTTTTTATTGTGTTCATCATTTAATGGTTATATAAACACTCTACTCGATCTTTAATTTTAGTTATGTCTTCACAAGAAAAAGAAACTTCAAATAGCCTGTATCGTCAGTGGCAAATTTTATCTCGTCTTTCTACCGGGAAATGGATGGGCACCCGTGAATTACAGGAAATTTTGCAACGTGAAGGGATTGATATCAGCCTACGTACCATTCAACGTGATTTAAATCAGATCTCGTTACGTTTTCCGATTGAAAGCAGTAAAACTGTGCCGCAGGGCTGGCGCTGGCGTTCAGATGCGCCTATTCAAAGCTTGCCGCATATGACCAGCTCGCAGGCAGTTACCTTTATGATGGTCGAAGAACATCTAAAACACCTGTTACCTCCTAGCCTGATTGAAGAGATGAATCCCTGGTTTGATCTGGCACGCCGCAGCTTGTCGACCCAAAACAATGTCCGCCAATGGATTAACCGGGTGCGCATTGTTCCAGCGACTCAACCATTGATTCCGCCTGTGGTCGATAAACTGGCGCAGCAGTCTATTTATGAAGGTTTGTTGCAAGACAAACAGCTTGAATGCGTTTATCAGGGACGCAGCCATTCGGGAGAAGAAAAAACTTATATTTTAAATCCGCTGGCATTGGTACAAAAAGGTGCAATTATTTATTTAATCTGTACCCGTCATGATAAAACTGACATTCAAACCTTTGCCCTGCACCGTTTCAAATCGGCTATCGTATTGAATTCACGCGCGATGCACCCGGTTAACTTTGATATTGATGCCTATATTGAATCCGGTGCCTTAGGCTTTAGAGTCGACTATAACAAGCCGACTGAAAATGTAGCGTTAAAACTGATCATGACAGAAGAAGATGCACATTATTTTGATGAAAGCCAGCTCAGTACAGACCAGGTCATAAACAAACTGGATCATGGCTTAGCACAAGTCACTGCAACTGTACCCTTCACTTCACAGTTGGTATGGTGGTTAAGAAGTTTTGGCAATAAAATTCAGCATATTGAACCCGTTGAAGTTTCCAATGCTGTGCATCAAATTGCTAATGAATAAGATTAGTGAAATAAAAATACCTCTAACAAGAATCAATTAAATAAAAAAAGTCCCAATGATTGGGACTATAGGATATTTCTGTTTGGATCTATTTTTATTGTCGTACTGTGGGCTTCAAGAACATCAAGCTTTATTTTCTCACCCCGATACAAAGCTTGATGGCGTCTGATTTCATTTGTGGAGTAGCAAATATTGTGCTTTAGCACGCTAAATCTCCCGTGTTATATCGAATTGATTTCATCGTCATATGCATTACCTCTGTTGCTAACGTAAAACCAATGTAGTCCATAATCTAACGATTGAGAAATCACAAGATCAGAAACGTTAATCTGAATATTTATTAAGCATTTATTCTGAATCTCTATTTCCCCTTGTTAATATACTGTACATAGCCAATCCTGACTTTATTTTAAGTGAAACTTGTACAGCCCATACTTATCTTTAAGGCTGCCGATCCATCACTTATACATCTAGATTTTACAAATCAGAACTTGTGAAGTGTATATAAAATAGGCAGATTCATGTTATGCAGAATTCGATGGAAAACATGAAAATGCCCGTTCCAGCCCAAGCCGTCAGACATAGACTTTTAAATACTTTTTTCTCACGATACTCAGTCTGGTTTAGCTGTATTTTTATTACCTTAACCATTAGCTGGTTTCGAATTATCTATGAACCTCAATCTATTCATTATTTTCTTTCAGATCCCTTTCTGAATTCTTTATGGCTGATCTCAGGCATCCTGACGCTTGTTGGCGTATATGATATCTTGCAAAATCAACATTCAATCCTGAAAAATTATCCCATCATTGGACATTTTCGCTTTATTTTTGAAGAGTTTCGTCCTGAAATCCGGCAATATTTTATTGAAGACGATCAGGATGCCCTGCCATTTTCACGGATGCAACGCAGTCTGGTTTATCAACGTGCAAAGAATAAAAATGCCGATAAACCTTTTGGTTCACTTATCAATGTCTACCAGCAAGATTACCGTTTTATCACCCATTCCATTACGCCATGCAAACCTGCCGATCCTGAAAGCTTCCGTATTCAAATCGGCAATCATCAGTGTCGGCAGCCCTATAGCGCCTCCATTATGAATATCTCAGCCCTAAGTTTTGGCAGCCTGAGTGCCAACGCCATTCGAGCATTGAATCTGGGGGCGAAAATGGGCAATTTTTACCATGATACCGGTGAAGGCAGTATCAGTCCTTATCATCTGGAAAATGGCGGAGATATTGTCTGGGAACTCGGCAGCGCCTACTTTGGCTGCCGCACGCTGGAGGGTCAGTTCGATCCGGAAAAATTTTCCCGCCAAGCCCGATTACCGCAAATCAAGATGATAGAAATCAAGCTGTCTCAAGGCGCAAAACCCGGTCATGGCGGAATTTTGCCTAAAAGCAAAATTTCAGAAGAGATTGCCCAGATACGCGGAGTGAGCCGCGAACATGATTGTGTTTCTCCGGCCCAGCACTCTACATTTAGCACCCCCATTGAAATGATGCATTTCATCCAGCAACTGCGTGAACTGTCTGGCGGTAAACCGGTGGGCTTTAAACTCTGTATTGGTCAGCCCTGGCAATTTATGAGTATTGTGAAAGCCATGCTTGAAACTCAAATTGTGCCGGACTTTATTGTAGTAGATGGCTCTGAAGGTGGTAGTGGTGCTGCCCCGATTGAATTGATTGACCACGTAGGTACACCTTTACGAGAAGGTTTACTGTTTGTACATAACACCCTGGTCGGTGCAGGCTTAAGAGATCAAATCAAGATAGGAGCAAGCGGCAAAATTATCAGTGCTTTTGATATTTCCAGCACCATGGCGATTGGCGCAGACTGGGTGAATTCGGCACGTGGCTTTATGTTTGCCGTAGGCTGTATTCAGGCGCAAAGTTGTCATACCAACCAATGCCCGGTAGGTGTTACCACTCAGGACCAGGAACGGCAAAAAGCCCTGCATGTTCCCAGCAAGGCAGTGCGTGTTTTGAATTTTCAAAAAAATACCCTGCGTGCCTTATCCGAAATGATTGCAGTCGCAGGCTTAAAACATCCAGCGGATATCAAGCCACATCATTTAGCCCAGCGCATTAATGACCGGGAAATCAAGAACTATGCCCAGTTACACTTCTGGCTAAAAGAAGGTGAATTACTCAACTGCAAAGCTGAAGATACCGAAAACTTCTATTATCGGATCTGGAATTTAGCCCATGCAGATAGATTTTAATCATGGCTCAAATTCACAGTGAAACTCATTAAAAAAATAAACAAAGAAGCCATATGAGCCTCTTTTATGTAGTAATGCAAAGAAAATCAATAATAACCAGACGAGCTTTGAGCATGTAAAAAAGCAGGAATCAAACCGGTTAAGGCGGCACGAATATCAGCACGTTCATTAATCAACTGATGTGAACCTTCTTCCAGCATCAATAAGGTCTGCAAGCGGAACTTGCGACGAATAAACTCAATGTTATAACGCCAGTCTACAGTCTGATCCTGTGCACCTTGTGCCAGCCAGACTGGAATGCGGCAAGCAGGACGTGCTTCCATTTCCTGCATCCATTTCGACATGGCTAAAATCCAGTCCATTCCCATCATACGCGGCTGTAATGGATCTTTTAAACGGACAAAACGCAGAAATTCCGGGTTGTGGTTATTGCGTCTAAAATGCCGTGGTACCTGACGTTTAATGCGTCGGATAATACCCAAACCCACCGAATTATGCCACCATGCCGACTTGGCTGGTCGAAGCAGTGGTGAAAGCAATAACACACGGTCCACATACGGATTTTCACGACGCTGGGCAAATTCCAGCAAATGATGCATCCAGATGGCACCACCGGTACTCTGCCCAATGCCCAACCAGGGTTTAGGTAATTGATCCGCATTTTTAATGTAGTGATAAACAGCGTGTAAGACCTGCTGATAATGGTCAAAATTCTTGATATTTGCCGGCGAACCATCACTCAGACCATGACCAGGCAAATCATAGGTAATGACGCTAAAACCCTGTTCCAGCAATTCGCGAATAATTGGCTGGTAAATTCCGCTATGTTCCAGATAGCCGTGCAGTAAAAATACCGTGCCGCGTATTTTCGGCAAGGCAATTTTTTCCAAATTCGGCTGAAATACCTGTACATGCAGTTTAAACAAAGGCATTTGCACATAGCCTTGCCAATGTTCACAATCTAGTAAATGCAAACCATATAATTTACGGTAAGCCTGTATCTCTACGGAAGGTTGATACGGTTTATTCAGATTTAAAGCTTCAAGTAATTGCGGTGTGGTTTCACGACTTGGAACGGGTAAATCCAGCTGTTTTAAAATCGTCGGATTTAAAAATGGGATATCGGGCATTAAGGTACCTCTCGGCAATCACTGGAACCAAACCAGACATCGCGAATCGTGGCTAGCATTTCATAATTGGCACGGCGACTATGATCATAATTTCGTTCACTTGGACGCCAGTTTGTCAGACGTGTAGGCATTGGCGCCTCTACCGGTACAGTTTCAATACCATTTAATGCAAATAAACGACGGGTACGCGGCATATGATAACGGTCGGTAATTAGAATCACTCGCGGTGCTCCACCCTTTTTTTGCAGTAACAATGAGCTAAACCGCGAATTTTCACAGGTATTCATGCTGCGGTCTTCCAGCAATTTGGCATCCACATCATGTTCTTTCAACCAGCGCTGCATATATGGGGCTTCCACGCCGCTGAGTACAATCGGGAGTTGATATTGTTTTTCTGTGGCCAAAGTCGTCTCCAAACGTAGACGGGTGTAATCATTTACCACGATATCTTTGCCATTTTCATCCAGTGTCAGTCCACCTCCTAATACCACAATGGCATAAGGTTTTGAACTTTGCAGCTGAGGTTGTTCATTCTGTTCATGAATTAATGCAATATCTTGATAAATGGTTTCATCAACAGGTTCTTGAGCGACTTGTTCCTGTTCAATTTTATGCGTACGAAGAAATTCTACGTATTTCTCCATCAATGCTTTATTTTCCGTACTGTTCAAGTCCAATAAATCTTTCACCGCTTGAGCGGGATCTTCTGACTCAACTGCTTCAGATGCGGGTTTTGCAATGAGTGGAATCTGTGGTTTTTCCTGATCATCATTTTCTTGCTGTTGCTCATCCTCAATCATTTGCTGCAAGGCTTTATAGCGTGCCTGAATCACAGTCAAATCCTGAGAGTTATGGCTTTGAATCGCTTCTTCCATCAACTTTAAATAGGCTTGACGGGCAATCCATAACTTGGAGCCTGGCTCCAAACTGTCATGCTCGCTTAATGCCGCCATTTGCTGGCTTTTCGCAGCTACCTGATTGACCTCAACAGGCACAAAACTATTCAGGGCTTTCACCACCCAGCCTGAATAAAATGGCGAATAAATCAAAACCATGAAACAGCCAAACAATACAAATAGCACTGAAGCTGTTTGTACCAGTCGAACCATCCAATGTGATTTCGCCATCTTTCTCTTATTCCATGTGTGAACGAATTAAACCGCTTTCATCAAACAGTACTGGTTCAGGTTCTAACAAAATATCAAATTTTTGCTGCACATCATGTTGTACAGCATGGTAAGTGGCTTGAACATCCGCCAGATTAGCCTGATCATAATTCACCAGTACTAGGGCCTGCTTATGAAACATGCCGACCACACCCAATTTCTTGCCTTTCCAGCCCGATTGATCAATCAACCAACCTGCTGCAATTTTAACGCCACCGTTAGCCTGAGGATAATGGGGCAAATTCGGAAATGTTTGTGCTAAATGGTCAAATAATTGTTCCGAAATGATCGGATTTTTAAAGAAACTTCCCACATTTGGATATTCTTTGGGATCTGGCAGCTTAGTTTGACGTATTTGAATCACTTGCTTTTGCAGGTTTTCAGCGGTTTGTTCATCACCCACCGCTTGCTTGAGATCGCCATAATTCAACATTAGATTCGCATGCTTAAGTAACCTAAAAGTCACATGAGTAATCACAAAGCGCTTTGGATCGTCTTTAAAAATACTATGCCGATAGGAAAAATCACAATCTTGAGCCAGGATGGTGTTGAACTGTTCCATCTGGCGGTCATAAACCTGAACCGATTCAATAAACTCGCCCGCTTCCACACCATAGGCACCAATATTCTGTACTGGAGATGCCCCCACCAGGCCAGGAATCAGCGCCAGATTTTGCAGGCCATATAAATGATTCTCTGTCGTCCATAACACGAAGTCATGCCAGACTTGTCCAGCGCCAACACGAATGGTTTTGCTGTAATCATCTTCAGCAATATCTTCAATGCCTTGAATGTCCATATGGATGACCAACGCGTGAATCCGTTCCGGCAATAGCATGTTGCTGCCACCCGACAAAATCAAAACATTTAGCTGTTGTTGCTGGGCATAATTTAAGGTATCCACCAATTCAGCTGTGGACTGAACCTTGACATAATGTGATGCTGTTGCATCAAGACTTAAGGTATTAAAAGGCTTAAGTTGAATTTGTGTTTGAATATTCATGTGCTTAAACCTTTATTTCACATCGATCTGTTGTTTGAACTGTTGTTGAAATTGCTGTTTAAAAACACTGATCCACGCCAAACTGCTCGATTCACACTGATTTAATACACGCTCAAAACCCTCCTTCCCACCATAGTAGGGATCCGGCAAAGCCTGTTTCAAATAAGTTTGATCGTATTCACTCATCAATGCAATTTTTGCCCGAATTTGGCTGCCACCGTATTCTGCCTGTGCTTGTGTTAAAAGTACTTGAATATTGAACAAATTTTCATGATCCATCGCCAGAATCAAATCAAAAGCAATGAAATCTTGAATGATTAACTGACGCGCACGCAAAGTTGACAAATCATAGCCGCGCTTTAAGGCATACTTCTGGCTACGCAAATCCGGTGCTTTTCCGGGATGGTAATTACTGGTACCGGCTGAGTCGATCACAATATTAAGTTGCTGTTTATCACAATAATGTCTAAGAACCACTTCTGCCGTGGGAGAGCGACAAATATTTCCTAAACATACACATAACACCTTATAGGGCGTTTGGGATGACATAACAACCTCGATAACCGCTTTATTTTCAGGTGTCTTATGTTAAGTTATTTACAGGATGAATCCTATAGAACACTAAAACAATAATCTTGAATTTGATATAAAAAAGGATGCAATAGATGAGCCATTTTCAATTTCAGACCGTCTCGAATATTATTTCAGGGCTCGGCTCGATCTATGAGTTAAAGCAACTGCTTCAACAACACGCTTATAAAAAACTGTTGCTGGTCACCGATGCAGGCATGATTCAACAGCAACTGCATTTGCCAATTATTGAAATTTTGCACAGCATTCGACTGCCCTATGCGATTTATTCAAACGTTCAGGCTGACCCGCCTGAACACATTGTGTTAGATGCTGTTCAATTTGCCAAGAATGAAAAAGTGGACATTGTTTTAGGTTTCGGTGGCGGAAGTTCCCTAGATGTCGCCAAAGTGATTGCTGTTCTGGCGCATCCTGAGCAGCAGCAAACGTTAAAAGATTTATACGGTATCAATAATGCTAAAAATCCACGATTACCGTTATTTTTAGTTCCAACCACGGCAGGTACAGGTTCCGAAGTCACTCCCATTTCTATTGTCACCACTGGCGAAACCACCAAAACTGGCATTGTCTCGCCAGTTTTATTTGCTGATGTCGCCATTTTGGATGCAAGCTTTACTCAAAACTTGCCTGCCCATATTACGGCTGCAACCGGCATCGATGCGATGGTACATGCCATTGAGTCCTACACATCCAAAATCAAAAAAAATCCTTATGCCGACATGTTAGCCAAGCAGGCTTTAAGATTACTCAATAAAAACCTAAGTCTGGTTCTGGCAGATGGCAGTAATTTAGAAGCACGGCAGAATATGCTGGTAGGTTCCATGCTGGCCGGCCAGGCCTTTGCCAATGCACCAGTCGCAGCTGTCCATGCTCTAGCTTATCCCTTAGGTGGACATTTCCATATTTCACATGGCCATAGCAATGCCCTGGTGTTGACTGAGGTTTTAAAATTCAATGCGCCGAATGCAAAGCAGCTCTATGCTGAACTGATGTGCTGGCTAGATCCCAAAAGTACTGGCAGTACCGACGGTTTGTGTGATTTATTTATTGATCATATGCAGAATCATTTAGATAAAAGTGGTTTGGTTTTAAAACTCCAAGCACTGAATATTCCTGAAAATATGTTTGAGCAATTGGCAAATGATGCGATGTTACAAACCCGTCTTTTACAAAATAATCCGCGTGAATTGTCTCAGCAGGATGCACAACAGATCTATCAGGCTATTTATGGATAAGGATTCAATCTTTTATTGACACTAAGGCTGACCTGTTTTTGTAGTGTCATCTCAAAGTCAGATTCAAAATCAAAAAACTAAGGGTATTATTCTTGCGATGAATATCCTTAGTTTTAACCCAGTTGCATTGATTTATTTTTCGCAGTACAACTAAATGCTCATACCCCCAAACAATAAAATTAAATGAAACAAATACCCAAACATCGTGCCGATTTTCCCTTCTTCCTGCCCATTCAAACCCGATGGTCGGATAACGATATTTATGGTCATGTCAACAATGTGACTTATTACAGTTATTTTGATACCGCTGCCAATGCCCTGCTAATTGAAAAGGCAGACTTTGATATTCGCTATTCTCCAGTCATTGGCTTGGTGGTCGATTCAGCATGCAGCTTTTTTCAGGAACTTTCCTATCCTGAAATTATTGAGGTGGGTGTGGCGATTTCTAAACTGGGTAATTCATCAGTACAATACGATTTAGCAATCTTTAAACAGTTTCATGATGTCGCTGCTGCGCAGGGGCATTTTGTGCATGTGTTTGTAGACCGCCAAACACGAAAAAGCACCCCAATTCCAATTAAAATGCGGGATGTCCTGTATCAATATAGCGTGAATGAATAAACTTATTTGAGCTGGATATTCTGAATTTTACCCTCAAAATTTTGCAGAATCTCTTTAACCGCAGGTTCTGCATGAAGTAGCTCTGCCGCGCGTGCATAGGCTTTTTCTTTACGTTCACTTTGCATACTATACGGCGTGGTGGTTTCTACATCTGCATAATGAACTTGAAAATGGGTACCAGACCACTGCGTTTTTAATGCCTGCTCCAAGGCATGCTGCAACTGAGTCAACAATGCTTCATATTGTTTTGGAATATGGAAGGTTGAATCACCGTTAATTTGTCCGGTCATTACTCCTTGTTGAGCAAGTTCTTGAACTGCTGGAGATAATTCACTATTACGGAACCAATACTCCCATTTATCCACTGTCCACTCGCCTTCAAGGACTTGAGGCTTTAATCGTAGAATATCCTGTGGCATTAATGGCGAGTCAGTCGTATCAGCAGCTGCTTCGTTATGAACCACTTTTACTGTATTCATTTCGACATGAGGAATTGCTGCAGGAGCCAAATCAAATAATGAATCTTGTGCTGCCTCTTCTACAGAATGTTGAGCCTGTGCCTGAACTTCCGCTGGAGCTTTGACAGGCGTTGTTTTCTCTGTTACTAAAGGTGCTATTTCATCAAACAAGAAATCATCACTACTGCTTTCATCAGCTGTAGTACTCACAGCTTCTGGCTCATCATCAAAGCCAAATAATGCATCGTCACTGGATGGATCGAAGACAATTTTTTCCGACTGTGCTTGAGCCGGATTAATTTGTGTATCTGACAGTATAGATAGCGCTTCAGCTTCTACTGTTTCGGGTTCCAGGAAATCATCCGAACTGAGTTCATCTACGAAAACAGATTGAACTGCAACTTCATTAAATGGATCGTCATCATATTGAGACTCATCAAAATCATCATATGCAGGTGCTGATTCAACAGATGTGATCGGCTCTACAGCTACCTTTTGCGGTGATTGATGCTGCAACATCTCTGAATCAACCGGCTGTTGCACAACTGGATGAATGTTCTGCGTAACGACTGGTGTTTGTGATACAGGAATTTCATTGGGCTGCAATGGACGGAACGCCAATAAGCGCAATACGCACATTTCAAAGCCCTGTTCTTGTGTGACCGCCAGTTGCAGGTCAGCACGGCCTTTACAGGCCACCTGATAGTACAACTGTAAATCTTGTGCTGAAATGCGTTGCGACAACCGTATAATCTTTTGATTGATTTCAGCACTATATTTCAAGCTCAGCTCAGGCAGATACTGCAATAATGCCAGCTCATGCAGGGTCGAAATCAACTGATCCAGAACCAGTGACACATCCAGCGCCTGCTGGCGGAATTGCATGAGTAATTCACTGACACGGGCTTTCTGGTTCTGATGAATCGCCAGAATTAAATCATAAATGATGGTGCGGTCAATCAGGCCCAGCATCTCTTTGACATCTTGATGCTGAATTTCACCCTGACCATAAGCAATCGCCTGATCGGTTAAAGACAGTGCATCACGCAATGAACCCTGAGCCGATTCGGCAATTTGCCAAATGGCATCCTGTTCTGCCTGAATCTGTTCTTTTTCCAGAATATCCGTCAAATGTGTAGTAATTTCATCCACGGCAAGTGGACGCAAGGTAAATTGCAGGCAGCGTGAAATAACGGTAATCGGTAATTTTTGTGGATCGGTTGTAGCAAAAAGGAATTTTACATGTTCAGGTGGTTCTTCTAATGTTTTTAGTAAGGCATTGAATGAATGCGTCGATAGCATATGCACTTCATCGATCAGATAAACCTTAAACCGACCTTGAGTAGGTGCATAGGGAACATTATCTAACAATTCACGTGTATCTTCTACTTTAGTACGTGATGCCGCATCAATTTCGATTAAATCGATAAAACGGCCTTCATTCACCGCCTTACAGGTTGCACAGACTTCGCAAGGCGTTGAGGTCACGCCAGTTTCACAGTTCAGACATTTCGCCAAAATACGGGCAATGGTGGTTTTACCTACCCCGCGCGTCCCGGTAAACAAATACGCATGATGTAACCGACCACGTTCCAAGGCACTCGTCAGTGCACGTGACACATGGTTTTGCCCCACCAATTCATTGAAATTACGTGGACGGTATTTTCGTGCAAGTACTTGATACATGTATGCTCCTTTTTACAGGTCTAAGCATACTGTTTTTTTATAAAATAGTGAAATAAATGGCGGAGCTATGAACAATAAAAATCCTGTATTCCACCAAAACGAAGACGAAATTTCTATTTATACATTCACTAAAATTAGCTCAGTTTTCCCAAAATAAAATCACTTTGCATCTGGTAGCTTTTACCGCTTTGATCTTCACGAATTTCAAGGACTTTTTCATCTAAATTCACATAGAGTAAATTACGCGTTGCCACATTGATCAGCTCAATTCTTTGCTTTGATTCATCTGTAAAACGCAGCTTACCTTTCAATGTTTCGACTTCACTATGACCACTTAAACTTTCACGGGTTAAGGTATAGGTTTGATCTTCATGCAGGGCTAAAGTGACTGCCATGCCCGGACAATCTTCGCAACGGGATAAACAGCCCATGCACGGCGTTGTACCCTCATATTCTCCTGCCCACGCTGCCAGTTGCTTTTGCGATTCTATAGATGCCTTGCCTTGCGTATTCGATTGGTTGGCATCCTGACATCCCAATAATGCAGCACTTGCCAATAAAGGAATTAACACGACATTTTTCATGAAATATCAACAGCAGCTAAAATCGCAGGCAAAGTAGCATATTTTCCCGTTATTTTCCTCAGCAACATGTTGCAAATTAAAACCAGCCCTTACGCCCTGCCAAGACCCGATCCGCGCAGCGTAGCGTCTCCTGGGTCAAGCCCCACAGTCGATAATCCCCAGTGATGGAAGTGGTGGCAAAGTTATGGGTATAAGCGAAACTTAAACCCCTTTCAGGGTCACACCATGCGCCAGAGCCATTAAAGCCCATATGCCCAAACCCTGAGGATGATTTGCCTAAAGTTAAAATCCGGTGATACCCCAACCGCCAATGCATGGGTAACGGCATAATCCGGTCACGCCGGGTGTATTGAATTTGACTTAATTGTTTAAAGATTTCAGGGCGTATCAACTGCTGCCCTTGCCACTTCCCACCCCTGGCGAGCATGGCATAAATTCGAGCCAGGCTATTGGCACTAAACACCCCTGTTGCCGCAGGAATGCTGGCCTGTAGTCCTGCATCACTAAAAAAGCTGAAATTTTTCATTCCTTTTGGAATCATCGCATCCTGAAAGTCTTGAGGTTCTTGGCCGGATAACTCCAATAATTTATCGAATGGGGATGCTTTGCGTGCCTGTGCAACTTTTACTTTAGGCTTGGGATTTTGAAATTCATTTTTTGAAATTTTTTGCTGAGGAATAATCCGGGCAACTTCAGCCAGTTTTTCCTTCGGTACGCCAAAATAGGCAGCATCTAATTGTAATGGTACAACCAAATATTGTTGCATCAGTTCTGTCAGTGTTTTACCGGTGGCTTTTTCCAATAACCCGCCCACTTGCCAGCCAAAGGTTAAGGGCTGATATGCTGCATCTGTAGCCACTGCAAAACGTGGTTTGGCCTGTGCCATAACAGCAAGCATATGTGGCCAGTCTGCCATTTCCGAGGCATCAGCAATAAGATTGCGAATATCATATAAACCGCTTTGATGACTCAACATATGCCTTAAGGTAATTTTATCTTTACCCTGTTGGGCAAATTCAGGCCAATACTGTGTAACAGGTATGTCATAATCAAGAAAACCTTCACTAACTAAAATATGCGCTAAGGTAGATAAAACCCCTTTCCCAGTGGAATAGCATAAAGACAGGGTATCTGCCTGCCAGCTTTCAGTTTCAGACTTTTTCCCGGTCCAGATATCAACGACTTTTTGACCCTGAAAATAAATCACCAGAGCTGCACCACCTAAATTCGTCCGTGCATCCTGCATCCGGCTGAACTGTCTGGCAAGGTCTATAAATCTTTCATCGACATGACCTTGATAATTCGCAGTATTCGCAAAAAGATAATCTTTTAGTTGCTGCATCATTCCATCCCTAGAACTCTATTTTCCATGAGCTTAAAACAAAAAAGCCTAAATCGACAGTGACTTAGGCTTTGGTCTTAAAGTGCTTTCACACTTCCCGTAACATGCGGCTTTTTGTTTTTACTGCTTCGAATGACGAACTCGGTATCTTTTCCTTCCTGAGCGGTCAAGAACTCCACTTTCGAAGGTAGATACATTGGCAGTTTAAACCAGACATCAGCTTCATAAGCATCTGGCAAAGTTAAGCTGGCAAGAGCTTTCGCTTTACTCCACATGCCATGGGCAATTGCCTGTTTAAAACCGAATGCTTTTGCCGTGATGGCATGGATATGAATCAGGTTAAAGTCACCAGACGTTAAAGCATAACGACGACCGGTATTTTCAGATACATTCCATTCGGCATTGAGTTCATAGACCGGCTTTTTATTGTCGACCAGTTTAGGCTTAGCTTTAGCATCAGTTTTTTGGCGAGCTAAATAGGTGGTGGTTCCTTGCATCACCACTTCATTGCCAACTTTCACCGTGGTCATAAAGTCAAACTGCACGCCCTTGTCATGTGGTTGCACCTCACCAAACTTGCAGGACAATGTTAATGCTTCATTGGTGCCCACTTTGCGGCTTTGTTTAATCTGGTTGCGAATATGCACCAAGCCCAAAATTGCAAATGGGAAAGTCTCTGTGGTCATCATGTGCATCTGTAGGCTTTGCGACAGCACCGCCAAATAAATGGCAGGAATATAACCATTATTTTTGAAGCCGCATACTTCATTGTAAGCTTTAAGATGCTTTTGATCGACCTTAAATGAATCCACCACATATTCAACTTGCGGCAGCACTTTTTCACCTTTAGGCTTTTTAAAAATCAAGCCTTGAATCACTTTCGGATAGGCTAAATAAGGTTTTGGAAGTTGACTAAAATGGCGAGTATTCATACTGAACCTTTGAGAAGTTTTATCATTATCAAGTTCCCTCTCTTCTTAGGAGAAGGTTAGGGAGAGGTATAAAATATAATCTATCCCAAATCAACTAATCCCTCCCAACCTCCCTTTATGAAAGGGAGGAGAAGTCCCCCTCTTTTTTAAAGGGGAATTTAGGGGGATTCAAGTTTAAGCCCCTAGCAAGCTTTGACCACACACACGAACGACATTACCATTTAAACCTGTAGACGCTGAAGATGCAAATAATGCAATTGTTTCAGCAACATCAACCGGTAGACCGCCTTGACTCATTGAGTTCATACGGCGACCTGCCTCACGAATGGCAAATGGAATCGCAGCTGTCATTTGAGTTTCAATGAAGCCCGGTGCAACCGCATTAATGGTTACGCCATTTTTCAAAATAGGTGCCGTAAATTTCACTACACCAATCACGCCTGCTTTAGAAGCAGCATAGTTGGTTTGCCCTAAATTACCCGCAATACCTGAAATTGATGATACGCAAACAATACGGCCATTGGCATTAAAGCCATCATTTTCAAGCAAGTAATCGTTCACACGTTCAATCGCAGACAAGTTAATGTTGATCACCAAATCCCAAAGCTCAGGCTTCATATTGGCCAAAGTTTTGTCACGGGTAATCCCTGCGTTATGCACAATAATATCCAGACCGCCTTGAGCAGCTGCAGCAGCCTTAATTTTTTCACCGGCATCCGCAGCAGTGATGTCAATCGCTAAGGTTGAACCGCCAATTTCTCCCGCAACACGGTCCAGATCAGCTTGCTGTTGAGGAACATCCAGGCAGATCACATGCGCGCCATCACGTGAAAGTACGTGAGCAATCGCTTCACCAATACCACGGCTTGCACCCGTTACAACAGCAGTTTTGCCAGCAAGCGGTTTAGCCCAGTCTACATCTACCACATCTGCCTTAGAAACGCGGATGACTTGACCAGACACATAAGCAGAACGCGGAGATACTGCAAAACGCACTGTAGATTCAAGGTTGGCTTCAGCGCCTTCATCGACATAAACAAGTTGTGCTGCAATACCTTTCTTGAATTCTTTACCCACAGATTTCACAAAACCTTCAAGCGCACGTTGAGCAATGGCCTGTTTTACCGTTTTTGCAGTTTCAGGGGTAATACCGACAACAACAACACGGCCTGAAGCCTGGATTTGACGCGCAATCGGGTTAAAGAAGTTATACAATTCTTTCAACTGTTCTGAGTTTTGAATACCCGAAGCATCAAAAATGACCGCTTTAAATTTTGACTCTTTGTCGCCTTCATTGAATGCACTCAGGTTTAAACCAACCTTTGCAGCAGCCTGTTGCAGTTCTGCATTGTTACCGGCATAGCCATTGGCATGAATATTGGCCAAAACCTGTGCAATTGCACCCGATAATGTACTTGATGGTGCAGCACCCAATAAAACAGCCCCTTTCACCACTGGGTTTGCTGACTCAAAACGCTCTAAAGAAGTGGGTGATGGCAAGCCTAAATTTTTGATGACAAATTTACCAATAGGAGATTTAGCAAAGGTTTGGTATTGATCAGTCATGTTTATTATCTCTCATACAAATTAATTTTTGATGGTTTTGAAAATATCTTTTTAACTTCAATATGATGTCAGGCACTTATATTTCAATACATCCATCAGTTTCCATAGAATCATACTTGAGTTAAATCATGGATGTCTTGACCTGAATGCTTTGCCTAATGTCATTTTAGTCAATTCAGCTGTTTTTAGATTGTGTTAATGTACACGCCAAGAATACTGTAAAATGCTTGGAAAAGCCTGATGAGCAAAACAACTCAAGAAAATCCGGCAGTCGAAAATTCTGCTACGGAAACTGTGTCAAAACCATCAAAAAGTACTTCTCGTACAACTAAAACTTCTGGCACGGCAGCCACGCCAGCAAATGCTGCGCCTAAAACAACCCGTACCCGTTCTACATCGGCACGTAGTAAAACTACAGCTTCAACGACAACAACACCCGAATCTACACCTCAAACGTCTGTTCAACAGGATAATACCATGAGCCAAAACACAGTTCGCCGCGTTGCAATTATCGGTGGTAACCGTATTCCTTTTGCCCGTTCAAACGGTGCTTACTTTACTGCTTCTAACAGCGACATGTTTACTGCAGCATTAAATGGTCTGATTGAGCGTTTTAATTTACAAGGTCAACGTTTAGGCGAAGTCGTTGCCGGCGCGGTTTTAAAACACAGCCGTGACTTTAACATGACCCGTGAGTGCGTATTAAATACTGAACTTGCTCCAGAAACACCTGCTTACGATATTCAGCAAGCCTGTGGCACGGGCTTACAAGCAGCATTCCTGATTGCCAACAAAATTGCACTGGGTCAAATTGAAGTAGGTATTGCGGGTGGTGTAGATACGACTTCTGATGCGCCAATTTCTTTCGGTGATGGTTTACGTAAAGCTTTGCTTGAACTGAACATTGCGAAAACCGCGAAAGACCGTTTAAAAGCATTAACCAAAATTAATATTAAAGACTTGATGGATGCCCCTAAAAACGGTGAACCACGTACTGGTCTATCTATGGGTGACCACCAAGCAATTACTACACTTGAATGGGGCATTTCTCGTGAAGCGCAAGATGAACTTGCTGCATCTTCACACCAAAAAATGGCAGCAGCTTATGAAGAAGGTTTCTTCGATGACCTGATCACGCCATTCCTAGGTTTAGAACGTGACAACAACTTACGTGCAGATTCATCTGCAGAAAAACTTGCAAAACTTAAACCGGCATTTGGTAAAGGCGATGCGCGTACCATGACTGCAGGTAACTCGACTCCGCTGACTGATGGTGCATCTTGTGTATTGTTAGCTTCTGAAGAATGGGCTAAAGCCAATGGTCACGAAATTTTAGCTTACTTAACCTTCCAGGAAACTGCAGCAGTTGACTTTGTAGAGAAAAAAGAAGGCTTGTTGATGGCACCTGCTTATGCAATTCCACGTATGCTTGAACGTGCTGGACTTAAACTTCAAGATTTCGACTACTATGAAATTCACGAAGCATTCGCATCACAAGTTCTTTCTACATTGAAAGCTTGGGAAGATCCTAAATTCTGTAAAGAGCGTTTAGGCTTAGATGCTCCATTGGGTTCAATTGACCGTAGCAAATTGAACATTAAAGGTTCATCGCTTGCAGCAGGTCACCCATTTGCAGCTACTGGCGGTCGTCTTATTGCTACTGCAGCAAAATTGCTTAACCAGAAAGGTTCAGGCCGTGTTCTAGTTTCGATCTGTGCTGCTGGTGGTCAAGGTGTAACAGCAATTATTGAAAAATAATCTTGCTGCTTTACCAGATCGATGAAAATACCGTTTGTTTATGCAAGCGGTATTTTTTATTTCATATTTTAAAAATTGAATAAAAATCTTAAAATAACAGACACTTTAAATACTTTCTAACAAGCCATGTACAATAAAAAACCAAGCTTAATTTTCGATTCTTTATCTAACATTGCCCCATACTCTTACTTTTTTATTGCTCCCTTGATTATTGCCTTTATCCTGATTTCTTTTGAGTTTTCTTTTTACGGTATTTTATCCACCACCCAAGCCTCTACCATTTCAACAGCGCATAAAATCTTGAATGATTTCTTTGCTTTGTGTACCTGGATCACCAGTTTAATTATTGCCTATAGTTACTTTTTTATTGGTCTAGATGCGGCAGCCAAGCAACAATTAAAACAACACATTCGTGCGCTCCCACCTAAGCAACAAAGTATGTATAAGCCACTCGGGATTATCTTTTTTATTTTTATCGTGCTGTTCTTAAACCTAAATTGGTTTTTTATCTCAAATGATTTACCAGCCCGGAATAGTAAAGGCTATTTAATGGCTTATCTGCTCTATCACGCGCCTAAATATCTCAGTTTAATTTTTTCCTTCTTACAATATTCATTCATCATCTTTTTGACCCTGATGCTGTTTAATGCATTGGAGGGTCGCAAAATAAAATAAAAAAGCCATAACTTAGTTTGGCTTTTTTATTTATTGAGTTAACCACATTAACTTTGACGATATTCAGGCTGATAACCCATCGAAGCTTCAATATGGTCATAACACCATTGGAAAATAAAAGTGTACACCAAAATACACAGGGTCATGCTGAGATCAGTCAAAATGGCCTGCCAGATTGGCATTTCCAGTGCATAAGCCACCATGGGAATGGTCGCCAGCATCAAGCCACCTTCAAAACCAATCGCATGTAAAATACGCACACCGACCGTTCTTTTCAGTTTGCGTTTGGCTTCAAACTTTTCAAAAAAATGATTGAAAGTCATATTCCAAATCACTGAAGTGACGGCCATAGCGATACCTAGAGTACCCGTCACTTGCATAGGCATTTCAAAAATAAAGCTTAACGCAATCGCAATGATCACCAGCAGGATCGTTTCATAGCTCAGTGCATGAATCATCCTTCTTTTGGAAATCAACATTTTAAAACTCTTTTATTTAGATGAAAGCATTTTATTTTGATAATATTGATTAATCGAATTAGATTCTTTCAAAAGTTTTGATAGATGAATATTAACCAAGAACAACTGATCATTTTTAAAACCGTGATTGAAAGCGGCTCATTTTCTGCGGCTGCGAGAAAGCTGGGTAAGGTTCCATCTGCAGTCAGCATGTCGATTGCCAATCTGGAAATTGATCTCAATTTATCGCTATTCACCCGTGTTGGCCGTGAGCCAGTACCTACCCCTCAAGCCCTGACGCTATACGAAAAAACCGAACAGTTACTTATTGAAATCAACCAGTGGAAACAGCAGGCTTTTGCCCTGAGTCAGGGTCTGGAATCCGCTTTAAATATTGTGGTGGTCTCTGAACTGCTGCACACGAAGTGGATTGACTATATTTCATTGCTGGAAAAACAGTTTCCTGAACTGCAAATCAATATTTTTTCAGCGCCGCAGGAAGATGCGTTAAAAATGCTGTTGAACCAGACCGCGCAATTGGCACTCATGTTTGAACGTGAACAGCTGGAAGCGCGCGAACAGTTTGTTGAACTTAAACGTGAGGCCTTGGTGCCTGTTGCAGCGATCAACTCCCTATTAGCCACATTTGAGCAGGTGAGCTATGAGCAAATTCTGCAAAGCCGGCAAATTGTGGTGGCAAGTCGTGACCGCAGCATTAAACCGGAATTGCTGTTTTCAAAAACCTACTGGCGCACAGATAACCATTTATCGGCCTGTACCATGATTCAGCAAGGCCTGGGATGGGGTGTTTTACCTTTAGAAATGTTGAATCAGAATCCTCATATTCAACAACAACTTAAAATACTTAACTTTCTGGATTTCAGTCCTAAATTTGAATATTTTGTCGATCTGGTCTGGAGTCGTGAAAGTCAACTAGGTGCAGCTGCTCATTTTTTGATTAATCACATCCGAAATTCGAGAAAAAACACAAAATAGACAGGGCTTATACGCGCTTTTTACTTTGGATAAAAGCAGATTGTGATATAACAAATATGGGAAATAACTTTAAGAACTAGACGACAATGACTCAATCAGCCTTAAATCAATTAAAAAACTTAACCACCATTGTTGCCGACAGTAGTGATCTTTCCGCGATCGAAAAATTTCGCCCACTTGATGCAACAACCAATCCTTCACTGATTACAGCTGCAGCCAATCAAGCCGAAAATAAGGAACTGATTGAAGCTGCTTTTGAACAGGCAAAATCAGAAGGATATAGCGGCGATCTTTTGATTGAGCGTACCATCGATATACTCACGGTCAAGTTTGGTGTGGAAATTTTAAAACTGATTCAAGGACGAGTTTCCACCGAAGTGGATGCAGCACTTTCTTATGATACTGAAGCTACCATTGCCAAAGCCAAAGAACTACTGGATTTATATAAGACTTATGGTATTGATCAAAACCGTATCCTGATTAAAATTGCTTCTACCTGGGAAGGCATTCAGGCAGCTAAAGTATTAGAAGCGGAAGGTATTCATTGTAACCTGACCCTGCTCTTCGGTTTGCATCAAGCTCAGGCCTGTGCTGATGCCAACGTCACCCTCATTTCACCATTTGTCGGCCGTATTCTTGACTGGTTCAAAAAAGCAGAAAATGTCGACCATTATCCAGTTGAAAAAGATCCGGGGGTACTTTCGGTCAAACAGATTTATCATTTCTACAAACAGAACTGCATCAAAACAGAAGTGATGGGTGCAAGTTTCCGCAGTATCGATCAGGTCCTTGGACTGGCTGGTTGTGACCTGCTCACTGTTTCTCCAAACCTTTTGGCAGAACTGGAACAGGATCAGCGTGAAGTGGTCGCTCAGCTTTCAAACAACCATGCTCAAGCACATTGTCAGCATCAGGTCGAGCCTTTAACTAAAGAAGCCTTTAAAGCTCAGATTGAACACGACTTAATGGCTTCGCAGCTTTTACAAAGCGGAATTGACGGATTTATTAAAGCACGTGACCAGTTAAGTACTTTATTGCGCCAGTCTTTTGGCTTAGATGCTGAAATTAAAGCTTAATTGACTCAAATCTCCCCCATAAAAAAAGCCGATTTTGTTATAGTGAACAGATCGGCTTTTTTATGATTTGAGAGTTTATTTTGTTCGGCATAACCGATCTCAGCACCTATATTATTGGTACAACACTAATCGTATTATTACCCGGTCCAAATTCGCTCTATGTGATGTCCATCGCTTCACGCTTCGGGATAAAAGCCGGTTATAAAAGTGCTTTCGGTGTCTATACGGGCGACCTGATTTTAATTCTACTGACGGCATTGGGTGCAGCCTCATTACTACATGCTTTTCCCTGGTTATTTACCTTACTGAAAATTATTGGTGCAATTTACTTAAGTTATTTAGGCATAAAATTACTGATTGCAGCCTATCACAGCTGGAATGCCCTACCTTCAAGTGCTCAAATAACCACAATAGAAAAAAATATTGAACAGTTGCATCCGTTTAAAACTGCATTAACCATCAGTATTTTAAACCCCAAAGCCATTTTGTTTTATTTGTCCTTTTTTGTGCAGTTTGTCGATCCAGCTTACCCCTATCCGGCAATTACCTTTACTGCACTTGCAGTGGTGTTACAGATTATTAGCATGAGTTATTTAACCATCCTGATTTTTTCCGGGGCAAAACTCGCCTCTTATTTCACTTCCCGTTATAAAGTGACGGCTGCATGTGTAGCAACTGTAGGACTGTTATTTTGTGGTTTTGGAATTAAACTTGCGACTTCCACCTTGTAGCTTTTAGGCTGAGTGAAGCAAGCTAAACCTGTAAATACCCTATAAATTATAACTATACTGTCTTTCCGCTTAAAAATTAAAGGCGTATCATTGCTACGCTTTTCAATCATTATAAGATGCACATTGCAAAGGATGTATGCAAAAATTTCTCCATGACTTTTCTGTCCCTGCTGTTTTTGCCGGATTTATTACTTTTCTAGTTGGAATCAGTGTTTCATCGGTATTGGTGATTCAATCGGCTCAATTACTAGGCGCATCTACAGCTCAAATCACGTCCTGGTTTTGGGCATTAGGCTTAGGGATTGGGTTGTCAGGTTTAATTTTATCCTGGAAATTTAAATATCCGGTTGCCACCTCATGGTCTACTGCTGGACTGGCGCTTATTTTAGCTACCGGCAGCGGTTATAGTTTGCATGAAGCCATCGGTGCATTTCTGGTTTGCGGTTTACTCAGCGCTATCTTAGGTTTTTCGGGTATTTTTCAGAGAGTGTTATCCTATATTCCCCAAAGCTTAACCAGTGCCATGCTGGCAGGTGTACTGCTTAAATTTGGTATCGCGCTTTTTGCCAGCATGCAAAATGATTGGGGATTCATCCTTTCATTATTAAGCGTCTATATTCTATCGAAACGCCTGTCGCCGCGTTATAGCATCGTGATTACGGTGATTGCCGGACTGCTGCTGTGCCCCATATTTATGCAGTTCCATCCAGCAAATATTCAACTTAGTTTAGCCCAACCGCTATGGGTGACCCCTGAATTTAGCTGGTCAGCTTTTCTCGGCTTAGCCCTGCCTTTATTTGTCATTAATATGGCATCGCAATATTTACCCGGTCTTGCCATGATCAAGAGCTATGGCTATGAGCCGAATATCAACCAGCTGATTGGCTGGACAGGTACGGCGCAAAGTATTTTGGCACCGTTTGGATGTTTTAGCGTAAATATTGCCGCCATCAGTGCTGCAATCAGCCTGGATGATCAGGCACATCCTGACAGTAAAAAGCGTTATATTGCCGGAATGAGCTGTGGATTTTTTTATATCCTGATGGGTTTATTTGCGGCAACGCTGACCAGTCTTTTGATGTCATTCCCTAGCGTGTTTATTACCGCACTCGCGGGCATTGCCTTGTTAGGTACCATTGGACACAACATCGCGCTTGCTTTTCATCAGTCTGCTGAACGTGAAGCAGCATTATTGACCTTTTTATTCAGTGCTTCTGGGGTACAGTTTTTCGGCATTGGTTCAGCCTTCTGGGGCTTAGTCTTTGGTTTTGCCGTATCCAGCATACTGAAATTTAAAACAACGCAATCCAGTAAATAAGCCCTCCCTGTTATTGGTATCCAGCCTGAAAATATGAATACTCAGGCTTATGCTATGTTCTTTATATGCAGCATGATTATGATTTTTTAAATCTATCGATTTTATTAATGTCCGATGGATTTAGAAAAGACATTCATAAGAATCACTCCCCCAATGATCATGGCAACTCCCAAGATAGCCGGAAAATCTAGACTTTGACGCAACAGGAAAAAACCAATCAAAGCCGTTAATATAATACCTACACCACTCCAGATCGCATAGGCGATGCCCAATGGAATGGTCTTAAGCACTTGCGATAATAAAAAAATGAAATCACATAAAATACAAATACCAGCAGACTCGACGCTAATTTGCTAAAATCTTCTGACTTGACCAGAAAAGTTGAACCTATCGCTTCTGAAATAATGGCCAAACCCAATAAGGTATAAGCCAGCACAATAGGATTCCTACCTTTAATGCTATCTCACCTAGATTAAGCGCCGCTCCATCTTTGAGATATTCACCGCTCTAAAATTAAACTACAAATTTGCATCACTATATTTTTGTATAAACTGAATGGTTTGCTTGAATGTTTGCTGGCTGGCTTTTTTACTCATCATAAATTGATATTCATGCACCAAAAACTCTTTGCTCTCTGGATAAAATGCACTGGTCACCGCTATTTTTTCACGCATCAGCGCATCAACAAACGGTATGGACTGGGTCTTGGTTAAAAAGTCTTTATTGCCTCCACTAATAAATACCGGCGGATAATTCGCAGTTAAATATTGAATGGGAGAAATCCCTGTTAAAAACTCGGCATCATCTTTTTTATTTCCTGTATAAGCCTGAACCAGATTAAATACGCCCCATTCAATGAGTTTCATTTCATCCGGAGCAGTATGAATAAAGGCATTCAGGTCATAAATACCACAATGCAGGATCAAACCTTTAATCTGTTCACGTTGGATTAATGGCGTAAAAGCAGACCGCTGGGCAAAATCAGGATTACTGAGTAAAGCGGCATAATGACTAACTAGATTGGCCCCTGCAGAGTCGCCCGCCAGATACATATGCTGGGGATTAATATGATAAGCATCAGCATGATCGCTAATGAATTTGAGCGCCTGATTAATTTGCAGCAGCTGCTCAGGATAAATCGTTTGCGGAGCAAATTGGTATTCGACTGAAACCACGTTATAGCCTTGATCAGCCAAACGTTTAAAGTAGCCACGAGCGTGCTCTTTAGAGCCTGAAATCCAGCCACCACCATGAATCCACACCACAGTCGGCCGCATTCCCAACGCTACAATATCAGAAGGTTGGTAAATATCCAGATGCAGCGCCGGATTTTGAAAATAGGCAATGTTGGTTTGAACTAACACTTCTGGAGCATGCCGATCTATAAACTTTTTTTGAATATTAGTCGAGGCATTAAATACGCCGGCAATAACCTTGCTGCTACTTTGCACATTCTGGCAACCACTACCAGACAGTGCGGCAATTAAACATAAGCTTAGACTAAAAGATTTTGAATACACATTTGACCTATTAACTTACTCTCCACAATTTTGAGAGGAATAATCATATTTTACGCATTTTAATCGCGGTTTAAACATTTAGAAATACTAGCTCGAATATTGAGTTTTACACTCAATTTTTCAATGCAAAATTGAATACACTTATATTTATGATTTGTATATAATTTAATGAATTTTAAAACAATTTCCACAGACTAAATTGATCAATTCAACACAATGTGCTATGTATAAACAATAGCTACACAATAAACGCTAAGGAATCATTCTTATGTCTTATCAAAATATTCTAGTCCCAGTTGACGGCTCAGAAATTTCTTTCTCTGCAGTTAAAAATGCAGCTCAAATTGCTAAGGCATTTTCTAGCCAATTAACATTGATCAGCCTGGTCACTGAAGACCCATTTTCTGAAGCAGATTTCTATTATCCATCTCCAATCATGAAAGAATATTTTGTTGAGGCTTATGCCAATGCCGAAAAGGCATTAGAAAAAGCCAAAACGATTGCTGCTGAGAATGGGGTCATTGCAACGCCTCAAATCATTAAAGGCAATATCTCCGAAGAAGGTATTATTGAAACTGCGGAAAAATTGAAAACCGACCTGATTGTGATGGGTTCCCATGGGCGTAAAGGTTTTCAAAAATTCTTACTGGGCAGCTTTGCTCAGGATGTTTTAAAAGGCACCAAGCTTCCTGTTTTAGTGGTAAAAGAATAAGTATTTCAAAAAATGAGCCTTTCAATCAATGCAAGGCTCATTTTATCGATTCCGGCGTTTCACCAGATGGTCATCATAACTGGCTATAAATCATCATAACTCTTATCCATTCAGCAATATTCATAAGGAAATTTCATGTCTTATAAACATATTTTGGTTCCAGTAGATGAATCCCCTATTTCTTATGCAGCTGTTGAACAAGCATTAGCCTTGGCCAAACCTTTAAATTGCCAAGTCACCATTACCAGTGTAATTGCTGTTGATCCCTTTGTCGGTGTAGATTTTTATAAGGTCGCACCTGCAATTACCGATTATTTTATTGAAGCTGAAAAAAATGCGCAGTTGCGCTTGGCGGAGATCAAACAATCTTTCATTCGCGATGGAATTGCCGTAGACACCAAAATTGTTCGCGGTGTATCACCTGCTGAAGGTATTATGCAAATAGCTGATGAAGTAGGCGCTGATTTAATTATTATGGGCTCTCATGGTCGTACCGGATTTAAAAAATTGATGTTAGGCAGTGTGGCACAAGAAGTCTTGACCCAGTCTCCAATTCCCGTATTGATTATGAAAGTCTAAGCAAAAAAAAGTCCCTGTAGTACAGGGACTTTTTTTTATATACAGATATCGGCCATCTGTTCATCATGCCAATCACGCACTTGATCCGAGGCACGAAAAATATCTCTTAGCCCTGCGAAGCCAAAACCATCCTGGCTGAACATTTTATCTTGGCCTGAACACCTGTTTATACTTTAGAAATATGCTGATGTAAGGTTTGCAGGAAAATTTCCGCTTCAAGTTTGCTGTTAAAAACTTTCTCATAGCTTCCCATGGATTGAATATTATGGGGCGTATATTCAATCGCCACAACAAAATTACCATCAGTGGCATTTTTCGAAACCCGAATTGCAATAATATGCTGAGTATTTAGGTAAAAACCATCTTCAATTTTAACTAACAAAACCAATCTCCAGTCTACTTAGTAAAATCACAGGCTAATTCAATCACAGTCTGTTAAATGACAAAAGCTCATCCTAAGATGAGCTTTTATATGCCTATATTACCCCTAAAATGTGATTAATTCGACACTTTTAAAGCGATTAATTCATAGGAATTAAGTCTTAACATGGCAGAATGAAGTGGAGTTCAACCAAACATAAGCATAATTTATAATCAGTAAAATGATTGAAATATAAAAAAAGCCTTTTCCTGGCTTTAGCAGAAAAAGGCTTTTGCGGCTTATTCAGTCTGTCTGAGTTAGACGTTCAACATACTGTTTAAAGTTTCGACCACATTTTTAGATTTCACTTGTGGTTTTAAAGCCTCAAGTGCAGTTTTTACTTCTGTACGTTGTGGCTCTGCCAAAGTGTACCAGCGCGAAAGTACTTGCAGTAAGCGTGAACCCACAATCGGGTTTTTCTCATCCAGATATTTAGCCAGATCGATATAGTGCTGAATACCAAAACTCCAGGTATTCACAGGATTGGCATTTAAACCACCACTCACCGAACGGATCCGGTTAGGATTACCCAAATCATAATCAGGATGAGAGGTTAAATATTTGATGGTTTCTGCATTTGCTTTTGGATGCGCTGCTTGAACCATAAACCATTGATCTAAAGACAAGGCTTCATCTTCAAAACGGCTATAGAAGTCCGCCAAAACTTCCTTGGCTTGTGGTGCATCATTCCAGACCAGAACTTTGAGCGCACCCAAACGTTCAGACATGTTACCTGTATGATACTGTTCATAAGCCAAATCAAAGGCAGATACATCACCTTGGCGTGCGATCATGCTGAGCATGATGTTTCTGAGTGCACGAACACCCATCGCTTGAGAAAATTCACTTTGCATATCTGGATCTAATTCCAGATAGGTCTCTTTACAGAATGAGCCAAATTCACGTGCCAGGGTATCTAGCAAGGCATTACGCTGTTCCTGAATTTTGGCAGGCTGATAATCTGTATCAATACGGCTACCCAAATAGCCTTCGGTCGGCACATCAAACAAACGTGAAGCCAAGAGTGGATCTTTTTCAATGACTTCTGGCAAAGTATTTTTCATGGCTTGAATATAAATATCAGCATCATGGCCATTTAATAAAATACGTTCCAGCAAGGTTTGAGTGGCTTGCCACTGGTTGAAACCATTGGTTTCATATTGCATCAAGAAAGCCAGTTCTTCATCGGAATAGTTGAATTCAAGATTGACTGGTGCAGAGAAATTACGCAGTAATGACACCACCGGTTTTGCCGTTACGCCGGTAAATTCAATGCTTGCCGTATCTGTATCAAACAGATACACGCCATCTTTAACAGCATTTTCAAATAGTGCTTCAGATTGCAAAGTATATTGCTCACCTGTTTCTGCATTAAACAGTGCCAAAGCCACAGGAATTGGAACAGCTTTTAGGTTTGGATATTTATGATGATCTTTTAACGATTGTTTAAAGCTTAAACGGTAGATTTGAGTCGCAACATCGTACTCGCCTTTGGCTTCCAGTTTTGGTGTACCCGGCTGGTTATACCAGATCAGGAATGCCGATAAATCGACACCAGAACCTGCAGTCAATGCTGAAACCCAATCTTCAACCGTTACTGCCTGACCATCATGACGGCGGAAGTATTCGTCCGTGCCTTGACGGAATTTTTCTCTACCGAGCAATGTTGCCATCATGCGGTTAATTTCCGCACCTTTTTCGTACACAGTCGCTGTATAGAAGTTATTAATTTCGACAAAGTGATCTGGACGTGGTGGATGTGATAACGGACCTGAATCTTCAGGGAACTGATGCGCTTTGAGTACCGCAACATCATCAATACGTTGTACCGCAGCCGACTGTAAATCTTCCGAGAAAGACTGATCACGGAATACCGTCAAACCTTCTTTTAAGCACAGTTGGAACCAGTCACGGCAAGTAATCCGGTTACCGGTCCAGTTATGGAAATATTCATGCGCAATCACCGACTGTACCCGCATGATGGCTGCGTCAGTAGTGAACTCTTCATCGGCAAGTACACATGAAGTGTTGAAGATATTCAGGCCCTTATTCTCCATGGCGCCCATGTTAAATGCACTGGTCGCCACAATCATGTAGTTATCCAAATCGTATGGACGACCATAATGCTCTTCATCCCATTGCATCGAATGTTTCAGTGCTTGCATGGCAATGTGACATTTTGGAATATCTTTTTCTTCGGCATAAATTTCAAGTGATACGTTACGGCCTTCAGAGGTAACATAAGAATCTTTCAGTACTGCCAAATCACCAATCACACAGGCAAACAAATAACTTGGTTTTTTGGTCGGATCTTGCCAGATCGTATAGTGACGACCTTCACCGGCCTCACCGGCTTCCATCAAGTTACCATTGGCTAAAAGCACAGGAAATTTTTTGTCTGCTTCCACACGCGTGGTAAAGACAGAAAGAACATCCGGGCGGTCTGGATAAAAAGTGATTTTGCGGAAACCCTCAGGTTCATTTTGAGTGACAAATAAATCGCTACCCGCCTGATATAAGCCTTCAAGCTGGGTATTACTTTCAGGATGAATCACCACTGCAGTCTCAAGAATGACTTCATTGGGTGCATTGGCAATCACCAGTTGTTCAGCATCCAGTGTGTAGTCTGCTTCGGTGAGTTGCTTACCGTTTAAAGTAATTGATTTTAATTCCAGGTCACGACCAAGCAGTACCAAATCGCCTGATGTCTGGCGCTTCATCACCAATGTTGCGTTTACATCAGTACGATCTGTATGAACTTGAATATCCAAGTTGATTGAATCAACCAAAAAAGAGGGTTTTTCGTAGTCTTTCAAATAAACAGTTTGGTCTGCTTCAACCACTGGGTTTGCCGCGATATTCATATAATGTCCTAATCCTGTAGTTCTTAAGCCAAGACTTTGTTTTTTGTGAGTGCTTCGATCATACGACAACTTTCACAATCTGTCTGTGCGATTGATTTGAGTTATATATGGGCACATTGCTCACAATTTTCAATTCGTTGTCCGAACATCAGTACAATTAATATTTTAGTTGCTTACTTATCATACGTGCAGTTAAAAATCATGCGCCATAACGCCAATACCTTTCAGTAATGTAAATAGAAAATAAGTGTCTTTTGATATCTCTTTATATTATTTGAGCAAGAATTAGCTGGCTTATAAACTGGCATAACTCAAAGTGACAGATATTTTCAAGATGAATACATTTTGAGCACGTTTCTTGCTTGTATATATTTGTGTAAAGCGCACTATAAAATCAGATCAAAATTAGAAGAGGTGTCCCATGTATTTAAAAGACCATATTGTCCGTGTGGAAAATATCAAGACTATGCAAACTCTCGACGCTGCCGGAATCGATCATAAAGTGATTGCCATGTTTATGAGCTGTGAAGGTATTCCAATGCAATCGCCCGATATTTGCGCAATTTTGAATAATTACGATTCATTAGGCAGCAAAAAAATTCCATCTAAAAAGGTTCAGGCTTTAATCAATGCAAAGCAATTAGGCGAGGAGGATGAGTCATTACCTTGCCCTGCTTCGTATTAATTTAAAGAATTTAAATGCCCCTGATAGTCCTTTCTTTTGTGGAGATGGTGGATTTACCTTTCCATCTCCACATAAATGGATAATAAATACTTAGGCTATTTTTTAGAGCAAAGTTCGCTTATATTTTCCTGCTTGCATTTATTGTTCATTCAGCGCTATTCAATCACGTTACAATAAAAGAGATGTGTATAATCGTTTGAATGATTAACCAGACTTGTGATTGATTCTTTCCATGCTCCTTCAGATTCTGCAAAAACAGTTAGATGAAAGTACATCATGCCCTTTGTGTCAGGCATCCATGTTCTGGATTGAAGCAGAACAGTACGATCAAGCACTTAATTTTCATGAATGTAGTCACTGCCAACATCGTGTCTTTCAAGATGAGCGCACCAACTGTCATTGTGAAAAATGTCTAGTCAATCGAAAAAAAATGCTCACCGAAACGCGTCTTCAAGAGCAACGCAAAATCAAATCGAAAAATAAAGATAATGTCGAATATCGACTGGATCAGATCAGCTTTCTGAATAAATTATTTTTACTGAGTATTCTGGATAATCAGGTTCAGGAACATACTACGCATCATGAATATATTGATTGGGAAAGCATTAAATATCATGCCATCACCCCCAATTATCTGTTTCAGAATTATTTGGTCAAACAATTGGTAAAAGAACAAATCCTGATGGCTAAAGATTTTGCCGTTGAGGCACATCATTACTATGTCAATGTGCGTTTAGACGGTTATTCTGAACCGAGTCTGTTTAGCATTACCCAGCAACTTCGTAACTGGTTTTATGAAAATTTAACCATGGGTGTGCCCTTTAAAAATGCAGATGAAGTAAAAAATGTACTTTATCTGGTTCTCTATCAGGAAATTATTCAGTTTGCCCAGTTTTATTGCCGCACTTGGGGCATTCAAATTGCGGGAAACAACAGTTTTCAAACTTTTTGCTATCGCCTGATGGATTCATTGGCGGTGGGGCAAATCTATTATCTGGTGCAAACTGCGCTGGAATATTTGCATCAGCAGAAAGCACTCCAGCCACGCAATGAAAACTTTATCAATACCAACTTGTTAAAGAAAACCTTACAGCAATACCGTGAACGTTCAGTGACGGAAAAATGGGAAACCTCCACCCTGCCTCGTCCGCACAACATTCCATTTAGCAAGATGAGTGAAATCCTGTTGTTCCGCTTTCTTGGCTATGATGAAGCTATTTTTTTCCAGCCGATTTGGCGCCTATGGAAAAAAATTGAACCCCGATTAAGTTTCTATTCACAAAAACGCTGTATGTATTGTGGTTCCAATGAACTTAGCGTGGATTATGATGCCGAAAATTATGTGACTTTATGCTGTCACACCTGCAAGCATCAAGACCACTATTTTACCCAATAGAATTTCACCCGTTAAATGGTGATCGATATGTTCAATTTTTCCGATTCCACCCTATATAATTTAAGGAATAACCCCATGGATCAAACTTCAGCACTGGTCGAGCAGATTGTTGAAGCATGGACACAGCTGCATAGCCAGCAGCCTTTGGTGCAATGCATTACCAATAGCGTGGCAGCCAACTATACAGCCAATGTTTTATTGGCTGCTGGTGCTTCACCAGCCATGATTGATAATCCATTTGAAGCTGAAAGTTTTACCCAGATTGCAGCGGCACTGAGCATTAACCTAGGTACACCCACACAGGAACAAATGCAGGCCATGCAAATTTCTGCACAAACGGCGCAGCGTAGCGATACCCCCTGGGTGCTTGACCCGGTAGGATATGGACCGATTTTAAAGTGGCGCTCAGACATGGTGGATAATTTATTGCAATATCATCCAACGGTGATTCGGGGCAATGCTTCTGAAATTAGCACGCTCGCAGGCAAGCAAACGCAATCTAAAGGTGTCGACAGCACGCTCGATAGCGCCGACGTTTACAGCCATGCTAAAGTCCTGCTCGAACATGCGGAATGTATTGCCATTTCAGGTGAGTCCGATTTTATTTTAAGCAAAGAATTGGATGCGGTCATTCAGGTGCATGGCGGTTCTTATTTACAACCCAAAGTAACGGCCACAGGCTGTGCATTGGGTGCCTTAATTGCTGCTTACTGCGCTGTAAGCAGCCCGACTATTGCAACGCTCGCTGCTCATACCCATTTTGCCATTGCCGGGAAATTGGCATTTGAGCAAGCGCCTATGCTCGGACAGTTTAATGTGGCCTTTATGGATCAGATTTACAGTTTAAATCCTGAACTCATACAGCAATATGCAGATATTAAAATTTTGACCCTTTGAATCTATCCTGCATTACTATTGCTGATGTATGGCAGATGTTCAGCTGGCTCAGACTGTAGAAATACAATCTGTACTTATCACTATGACAGCATCGCAATTAAAAAACCAATCCAAACTGGGTTTAAATTATACATGGCGATCTGTAGACAAATTCCAGATCGTTTCCAGTATGGTTTTTAAATCCAATTTACAGATACACAGCAAACCCATGCCATCAAAATAGTCAGGCACATGCTGCATAAAAAAATTGATGTGGGTGGTTGTTTTATTTCTTAAACGTTTGATCTGTGCAGGTGTGGTCAAGGGCATCACATAAGGATACACAAAAATATCTTCTCGACGCTTATGCACCTCAGCTTTACGCTGCTGCATCATCTGCAAAACTTTTAAATATTCAGCAGGTATCTTCCTTCCCACACGTGGAAAGAAGTCACGTGAACGCGAAGCCAAATAGGTATAGATTTTAGGCTGTATCACGGTAGGCACAAACCATAATGGAATGCTGGGATGACGAATCCGGTGATTAACTGCAACACGAATGGCCGTTTTCAGGGTTCGGTTTCCTCTACGATAAGCAGGTAAAATACCCGCCCGCGAGCTCACCACAAAAATCGGTTTCCCATTTAAATCAAGCTTAAGAATTGGAATAATATTTTGTCCAATCAGTTGTCCCTGATGATAATAGTGAACAACCTGAACTGAAACAGCATCTACATCATAAACAAAATCATAGACTTCTTTTTTGCTGGAATCTGGAAAAATTTGCTGATCAAATGCCAGCATGGTTTCAAAAAACTGCTGTTGATGATCAGAGGCCAGTTTTGAAAAATCGACTATCTTTTCAGTAATCCCCATCAGTTTGATCCGTCTCCTCCCATTTTTTATCCATTATTGATTATTATGCTGATTTAAAATATCCCTAGAAATAGGGATTTAATCACTGATTCATTTGAGTTTTTACCTTGCGATTTTACAATCAAAAGTATAAAAAAAGCCCAACAGCTTAAGACTGTTGAGCTTTTCCATGACTAAAAGAATTTATTCGAAGAACAAGTTCTTTATTACTGTAAAATCATGGTCTAATGATAAGTAATTAAAACCGTTTTAATACGGTTATCTTCCAGTTCTGTCACGTCAAAATGAATACCGTGATACTCCAGATGAGTACCTAAGCTCACTTCACCATGCGTTTTATCTAGAATTAGACCCGCAAGACTGATATAACCCGCATCTTCTTCGACTAAATCCATCATCCCCAACTCTAATTCCAGCTGGTACACATCCAGCATGCCTGATGCTTTCCAAGTGTGATCATCAATTTTCACTAAATCGAGCTGTTCATCCGCATCAGGGAATTCTCCGGCAATAGCTTCAAACACATCGAGTGGAGAGATCAAACCCTGTACACTTCCAAACTCATCACTGACCAAAACCAGTGAACCTTTTGAGGTACGCAAGGTATTAATGGCATCAATCACTTTCATTTTCTGGAAAATGTGAATAGGACGATGACGCTTGATTAAAGCTTTAAGTTGTCCGTCATCCTCCAGTACATCCAGCAGTTCTTTGGCACGAACCACGCTCAGAACCTTATCCAGGCTGCCACGACAAACTGGAAACAAGCTATGCGGCACAGACAGCACCTGTTCACGAATTTGTTCAGGCGTATCATCCAGATTGACCCAAGAAATCTGGCTACGTGGTGTCATGATCGAGGCAACAGATCTTTCTGCCAGGGTTAATACCCCGCCAATCATATAACGTTCTTCATCAGCAAAAGCTTCTTGAGCTTCAAAGTGTTGCGCACTGTCAGTGACCGTCTCCATTTTGCCACCCATCAATTTCAAGATGGAATCCGCAGTACGATGACGCAGTGGAATTTTAGATTCATGCTTGGCTACATTGCGCTGACCAAATTGGTTAAATGCTTCAATTGCAATGGCAACGCCAATACCTGAATAAATATAGCCTTTCGGAATATGGAAACCGAAACCTTCTGCAATCAAGCTAATTCCAATTAACAATAAGAAACTTAGACACAGAATCACAACGGTCGGATGTCGGTTTACAAAAGCAGTTAATGATTTGGAGGCCAGTAACATTACAGCCATGGCAACAATCATTGCTACCATCATCACATAGATATTGTCGACCATACCTACGGCAGTAATGACCGAATCTAAAGAGAATACAGCGTCTAAAACCACAATTTGTGCAACAACTGCAGCAAAACTTGCGTAAACAATATTGGTGGTAACCTTAACTTCAGGCTTGCCTTCAATCTTTTCATGTAGTTCAGTCACGGCTTTATAGACCAGGAATAAACCACCAAATAAAAGAATAAGATCTCGACCTGAGAATGTCCAATCAAAGACGGTAATAAGTGGTTTGGTCAAAGTGACTAACCAAGAGATGGCAAACAATAAGCCCAAGCGCATGAATAAAGCGAGGGAAAGACCTACTACACGTGCTTTATCACGTTGTTCTGGAGGAAGTTTTTCAGCCAAAATGGCAATAAAGACTAGGTTATCAATACCTAAAACAATTTCTAAAACAATAAGGGTAAGCAAACCAATCCAAATTCCCGGATCTAATAAAAACTCCATTAGTTTATATCTCCGGTTTTTTGAACTTGCTTAAAAACGAGTAAATTCAAAATAAAACTAGACCTGCACGGCGACGGATCCATAGATATTACCTGTTCAACAATAGATAACTGATTATGCACAATCTTGAAAATGAGTAACAAGTTTTTTGTATTTTTAGTTACCAAAACTTGACTAAACTTAGCGTTATCTCAAATCAGTATATTATTTAATCACGAAAAATCATGTTTTTAAGAAGCAACAGATTTAAAAATAATCCTCACTTAGTCACACCAGCATAGAGCCCAAAATAGCAAAATTCTCAGCACACAAGCTATTGTTTTATATAATTATTCAAATTAATAAATATATTAACAGTATGAAATAACTACCAAGATTTTTTTATATAAAAGATCAGTTCCTCAAGCCATTTTTTTCACTAGAATAAAATACAGCCAAGATTATTTCATTCAATAATCGATAGCTAACCTTAGATGCTCAAGTTTTTTTAATCCAATCAAAAAAAATTATAGGATTATTTACTCTGACGAATGAAAAAGCATTGACCTTCAGCAAAGAATCTAAAACGATTGCCAATACCAGTTATGAAGGTGCATATCTTAATTTAGACTCATCATTTGGTCAGCATCAAGTTAAGATTGTGGGCATGCATAATAAGCAAAAGTTTGAAATACTCCTGCCCGTCGTCTTACAACATGGTGTCCCTACAGCAACCTTACTTCAGAAACCTATCAAAATCCTGAAGCCCAACTAGAAGTGCTGAATTTTGCCCAATCCAAAGTATTGGGGAGATTTCATTGAGACCAATACAGCCCCACCATATCCCTTCTAAACGATCATGCGTAATTTGGATTTTTTGTAAGGAAACTTATCAGAAGATAAGTTTCCTTATTGCATTATAAAAAACTTGATATATATTAATAACCATAAAAAAAATGTGTATTGTTAAGCATAATTTGATTTAAATAAGACGCTTTTCAATAAATTAAAATTACAATTATCTTAGGGAGATCTTCTCCATGACTAAAAAATACAGCAAATTTCTACCTTCTGTTGCAGAAAATTTCACTTTAGAAAATTTTCCTTATTATTGGGTCACTCAAGTACATGCCCAATATGTCCAAAATGTAGATCACGCCTTGAAAAAATATGGTCTAGACAATTCACGCCGTCGCATTTTACTGTCACTAAGGTCCAAGCCTCATGCTAGCGTGTCAGATCTCTCTGAAATGGTCATTTCCAAAATGTCGACCACAACCAAAATTGTCTATCGTTTAAAAGATGAAGGACTGGTTGAAACTTATTCCTGTGAAGATGATGCCCGCATTACTCGAGTTGTCTTAACCGATAAAGGACAACAAATGACGCATAAGATTAATGACATTAGCAATGTGGTATTGGAACAATCTTTTGAAGGCCTCACTCCCTTACAAATTGAAAAAATGATGGAAAGTTTAAAATATATTTTTAAAAATTTAGCCCATTAGTTTGGGCTGAAGGAAAAAGTAACTAATGAATTATTTTTAAGTTTTACTTTAAAATGTAAGACAAATATATCTTTTTTTCACTTTAACTTTCTTAAAAAAAAGTTACAATAATAAAATATAATTACAACAATTATTGGGGAGAAAGTTCAGATGACAAAAAAATACAGTAAATTTTTACCTTCACCAGAAAATTTCAATTTAGAAAATTTTCCTTATTATTGGGTCACTCAAGTGCATGCTCAATACGTACAAAACGTTGATCATGCACTGAAAAAATACGGTCTGGACAATTCACGTCGCCGTATCCTACTCGCTTTAAAATCAAAACCTAATGCCAGTGTTTCAGATCTTTCTGAAATGATGGTTTCCAAAATGTCCACCACGACCAAAATTGTCTATCGATTAAAAGATGAAGGTCTAGTTGAAACTTATTCTTGTGAAGATGACGCACGAATCACTCGCGTAGTTTTAACCGATAAAGGCCAACAAATGACGCAAAAAATTAATGACCTGACCAATGTGGTTCTGGAGCAATCTTTTGAAGGACTAACTCCATTACAAATTGAAAAAATGATGGAAAGTCTCAAACATATTTTTAAAAATTTATCACGATAATTTAGGCTTAAATTTAAAAGTTCAGTAAATACTGAATTTTTTTCTTTTTGACTTTAGAGATAAATGCAAAATTTATGTATTTTTCTTACATGTTTTAACAAAAGCAAGAGATTCTAAATAAAACAATTAAATCGTGGAAAATAAATAATGACCAAGAAATACAGTAAATTTTTACTTCTATCCAGTGAAAATTTTGATTTAGAAGACTTTCCCTACTACTGGATTACTCAAGTTCACGCGCAAGGTGTAAAAAAACTAGACCATGCTCTGAAAAAATATGGTCTGGACAATTCACGTCGCCGTATTTTACTTTCTCTAAAATTCAAGCCTCATGCCAGCGTATCAGATCTCTCTGAAATGGTAGTTTCCAAAATGTCGACTACCACCAAAATCGTCTATCGTTTAAAAGATGAAGGTTTAGTTGAAACTTATTCTTGTGAAGATGATGCTCGTATTACTCGAGTTGTCTTAACCGATAAAGGACAACAAATGACCCTGAAGATTAAGGATCTGAGTAATATAATTCTGGAACAGTCTTACGAGGGTATAACTCCTTTACAAATTGAAAAAATGATGGAAACCCTTAAACATATTTTTAAGAATCTATCGTAATAGTCTATGCTTAATCGAAAAAATTAAGCTGGGGACTAATTTTTTCGATTTTTGCTTTTGGAACATATGAACACTCAAATTCTTCTACCGGGAATCCTTCTACAAAAGAACGGATATCTTGAGATTTCCAGCTCAGCCACTCATCTAGACGCTGGTGAGGAATCACAATCACTGAGCGTTTAACATTGCCTGGCTCATGAAAATCTTTCATCATCGGATGATCAATAGCATCCATGGTAATCATGGTGGCTGAACGAACAATTTCATCCCCTATCCGGGAAATTTCATATAACGCAGCAATATAACAGGCCTGACCATCCTTTCGGCGTACACCCCAGCGCTGTGGCTTGTTCTCAATGTATTTAGATTCATAAAATTCTGAAACTGGAATCACTCCAAATTTAAATTTTGAAACAGCATTCATAAAGGTCGGTTTTTGTAGCAAAGTTTCATTTCGAGCATTGTAGGTTTTTAGGGCAATAGTTTTATCTTCAGCCCATTTCGGTACCATCCCAAAACTAACCTTGCGCCACTCCAAACCTTGAGCTGATTTGAACAGCAAGGGCAACTCATAATTTGGATAGACCTCATCCGGATATTCAAAAGGAATATACGGAAGATTCAACTCACGGAGCTGCTTTAAAGTAAGCGGTTTAAAATTAGCGCACATACAATAAGATTTAAATTAAAACTTATTCCATTATAACTTTAATTACATCATTTCTACTTCACATGACTATTCGGAAGGGTTAACCAATGTGTACGGCTAAACTCATCCAATATCCACTGTCCATTAAAGCGCCCCAAGCCTGAGTTTTTTTCCCCACCAAAGGGTGCATTGGGTTGATCTGCCACGGTGATGGAATTGATATGGGTCATCCCAGCATCAATCTGCATCGCAAAACGCGTTCCGCGCTCAATATCGGCGGTACATACTGCACTGGATAATCCATAAGCTGTGTCATTGGCTAAACGTAAGGCATCCGATTCATTCTGAGCCTTAATCACCGGTAGAACTGGCCCAAAACTTTCTTCTTTAGCTAAGCTGGATTCTGGATCTACATCAATAAAAATATGGGGTGGAATGATATTGCCTTGAATCTTTCCTCGTAGGATGAGTTTAGTACCCTGTTGTAGTGCCTGATCAATGATGTATTTTATTTTTTCCACTTGTGAGCTATTAATAATCGGGCCAATGATGGTATCTACTTGATCTGGATCACCATAGATAATGTCTTGAGTCCGGATCAGCAGTTTTCCAACAAAAGCATCATAAATTTTAGCATCAACAATTACCCGATTGGTACTCATGCAGATTTGCCCTTGATGCAAAAAACGTCCCATTACAGCCAGTTCCACTGCCAAATCTAGATCAGCATCATCCAGAACGACCAAAGGGGCATTCCCTCCCAATTCCAGTGCAATCCGCTTCAGATGATTGCCACCAACAGCCAATTGCCCGACACGTTTTCCAACCAAAGTTGAACCGGTAAATGAAATCATTTTAGGCGTATCGTGCTCGACAAAGTAATCCCCAATTTCGCTGCCTAAACCCGCCACTACACTGAATACACCTTGAGGCACAGCTGCTTCCTCAAAAATTTTAGCCAGCAACAATCCGCCGGTAATAGGCGTATCACTTGCAGGCTTCAGCACCACGCAATTTCCAATCGCAATGGCTGTGACGACTGAGCGCATACTCAGGTGAAATGGAAAGTTCCAGGGGCTAATCACCGCAATGACACCCAATGGTTTTCGAATTGCATAACTTTTGCGGCTAGGATCTGTGGAGTGCAATTCCTGGGTTTCCACTCTTTCAGGAAATGTGACAGCCTCATTGATAATGCCCAATACTGCATCTACTTCAATATTGGCTTTGAAACGTGTACTACCAGATTCCTGAATGAGCCAGTCAATGATTTCTTCACGTCTTTTTTTGACCACTTCTAAAACCTGAAGGATGATACTTTTACGCTCGGATTGAGATGATTGCGACCAGGTGATAAAACTACGCTCTGCAGCCGAATAAGCGCTATCTACATCGACAATGCTAGCAGCCTGTAGTTTTAATATAAGTTCTTGATTATAAGGATTGAGATTATTCAGCGTATGGGTTGAAGTGCCTTTTAACCAGTGTCCTGCAATAAATTGCTGATCGGAAAATTGATAAGTTTGCATTCTTTCACCCATCGTTAGAATTATGTATTCCTTTACTCTAGGAGGTATTGAGCAGAAGTTCTAGCAAAATTACCAATTGTATCAATCTGCCAAAGTTGGGCTTTTTAAAAGAAAATCCAGAGTAAAGAATAAGGAATTTATTTTCTGAATTGCTTTATATATATACCAAAAACCAAAAAGGCATAAAGTAAATGAGTTGACTGGCTTTTAACACCACTTATTTTAATAATCCGAACTTCCCCAAGTTGTTTAGTATCTAAAGTTAAAAAAACCGATAAAATAAAACAAGCATAAAAAAGCCTCCGAAGAGGCTTTTTTCAGTACACAGAATTAGTCACCTGTATAACCTTTTAACTTCAAACGTGCTGCATGAAGTAGCGGCTCAGTATAACCAGAAGGTTGTTCACCACCTTTGAATACCAGGTCATAAGCAGCTTGATAAGCATAACCGTTGAATGCTGGTGCCATTGGCGTATAAAGCGGATCATTCGCATTTTGCTCATCCACGATTTTCGCCATACGCTGCATCACTTCTTCAACTTGCTCTTTAGTTACGATACCGTGACGTAACCAGTTTGCAACATGTTGAGAAGAAATACGTAATGTTGCACGGTCTTCCATCAAACCAACGTCGTTGATATCTAGAACTTTAGAACAACCTACACCCAGGTCAACCCAACGAACTACATAACCCAAGATCCCTTGAAGATTATTTTCGAGCTCTTTGGTTTTCTCTTCAGCAGTCCAGTTGGTATCGGTTGCTAAAGGAGGCGTTAACAAGTCATCTAGAGACAATGCTTCAGTTTTCAACAATTCTTGTTGACGCGCCGAAACGTTGCATTGATGGTAATGGATCGCGTGAATGACTGCACCAGATGGAGACGGAACCCATGCACAGCTCGCACCCGCTTCTGGATGTTCAATCTTGGTTTTGTACATGTCTAAAAGCATGTCTGGTTTTGGCCACATGCCTTTACCAATCTGTGCTTTGCCACGTAAGCCAGCTTGAAGACCGATCATTACATTACGGTTTTCATATGCTGGGAACCAGATTTGTGATTTCACTTCGCCTTTACGAACGAATGGGCCTGCTTCCATGAAGGTATGGATTTCATCACCAGTACGGTCCATGAAGCCTGTGTTAATGAAGATGGTACGGTCTTTCGCTGCTGCAATACAGTTCTTCAAGTTTACAGATGTACGGCGTTCTTCATCCATGATACCGATTTTCAAAGTTTTCGCAGCTAAGCCAAGCGCCTGTTCAGCACGTTCAAATAGCTCAACTGCAAATGCAACTTCTTCAGGACCATGCATTTTTGGCTTCACGATGTACATAGAACCTTTACGTGAGTTCTTGATCGTGTTTTCGCCTTTGATGTCTGCAAAAGTAAGCAATGGAGTGATTAACGCATCCATAATACCTTCGTAGATCTCTTGACCATCTACCAGGATCGCTGGGTTAGTCATCAAGTGACCAACGTTACGAAGAAGCATCAATGAACGACCGTGAAGTGTAGTCTCACCACCAATCAAGTTTTTGTGTGTACGGTCTTGATTCAGTGTACGAGTCACGGTTTTGCCGTTTTTCTCGATAGACTCTTCCAAAGTACCGCGCATTAAGCCTAACCAGTTACGGTAGCCTTCAACTTTCTCTTCAGCATCTACAGCTGCAATTGAGTCTTCCAAATCTTGAATCGTTGTTAAAGCAGATTCAAGCACAAGGTCTTTTACGCCAGCAGCATCAGTTTGACCAATCGGGCTGGTTGCATCAATTTCGATTACAACGTGTAGGCCATTGTTCAAAAGAACGATTTCAGTTGGTGCAGCTTCATCGCCATTAAAACCAACGAATTGTGCTTCTTTGGCTAATGTAGTCGTTGAACCGTCTTTTAGGGTTACAGCAAGTTTTTTGCCTTCTACCGCATATTTAGTTGCATCGGCGTGTGAGCCATTTGCCAACGGGAATGTTTCATTTAAGAAGTTTTTAGCAAATGCGATAACTTTATCACCACGAACCGGGTTATAGCCCTTGCCTTTTTCCGCGCCACCTTCTTCAGGAATAACGTCGAAACCGTAAAGCGCGTCGTATAATGAACCCCAACGTGCGTTCGCAGCATTCAAGCAGTAACGTGCATTACGCACAGGTACTACCAATTGCGCACCAGCCAATAATGCGATTTCTTCATCTACATTTTCTGTGCTGATTTGGAAATCTTCTACTTCTGGTAATAAGTAGCCAATTTCTGTAAGGAAAGCTTTGTAAGCTTCTAATTCAAATTTGTTGTTGCGGTGCCATTCATCAATTTTAGCCTGAATGTCGTCACGCTTAGCCAATAGTGCTTTGTTCTTTGGACTAAGATCGACAACGACTTGTTCAAAGTTTTTCCAGTATGTTTCACTGTCCAAACCAGAACCTGGTAATGCTTCATTTTCGATGAAATCGTAAAGTTCTTTAGCAATCGCTAACTTGCCTTTTTGAATACGTGCAGTCATTGTCTTTCCTGATATTGCTACTTTTTATAACAAGAGATTCTAGTATACCGATTTATACCTAGCTGAATAGTACTATCACATTCCTAAATAATGATCATTTTCTAATAAATGAATATATCCATCATCCAACAAAATGAAGATCACCAATGTAATATTATTATCTGCCTGAATACCTTTTTATAGTTTATAAAGTTTTTGAAATGTCGAAATTAGACTTAAGTGCAGAATTTTACTTTAAAACTACCCAAAAGCTTTATTTCTCACAGCTGTCGAGCAAAGATTAAGCCATGAATAGGGCAAAATGTCGATAAAACAATCAAAGAATTTGTATAAAAAAAGCGCCTGTTTAGGCGCTTGATATTTAGCTGACTTCTGAGGCTGAACCCTGTATTTGTCGGTGTTCAGAGTTCAGATAGTCATCAGACTGCATTTCCAGTAAACGTGAACGCGTGCGTTCAATTTCAAAGGCCAACTTATCACCCTGGTAAATATCAATAATACTGTCTTCCGAAGTCAGCAATAATTTGACTCCACGATCGTAAAATTCATCGACCAGATAAATAAAGCGACGTGTACCTTCAGACAGGTAATCGGTCAAATGCGGTACATTACTGACCAGTACCGTATTATAAATATTGGCAATTTCAATAAAGTCGGCTGGACTGCGCGGTTTTAAACACAGCTCTGAATATTCACACCACAATACATCTTCAGTATGGCCAACGGTTTCTACAATACGGTTATTGATGATAATCGGCTCTTGCGAAATAGTTTGCGTTTGTGTCAGCGCGGTAAAGCGCTGGGCAATCCAGAGTTTATGCTCATGCGTTAATGGATGTTTAAACAATTGTGCCTGTTTCAGCACACGCAAACGATAATCCACACCCGCATCAACATTCAAAATGACACAATGTTTTTTTACCATTTCAATGGTAGGAATAAAACGGTCACGATGGATTCCGTTTTTATACAAACCGTCCGGTGCAATATTTGAAGTCGCCACCAAGGTAATGCCACGAGTAAACAGTTTCTGGAATAACTCGCTCAGAATCATGGCATCTGTCACATTGGAGACAAAGAATTCATCAAAACAGATCACCACCGCTTGCTGGTAAATCTGGTCTGCTACCTGATCCAGCGGATTACGCTGTCCTGATAATTTGTTCAGTTCACGATGTACATGCTGCATAAAATGATGAAAATGCATGCGCATTTTACGGCGAAACGGAATCGACTCAAAAAACTGGTCCATCAACCAGGTTTTACCACGGCCTACCCCACCCCACATGTATACCCCTTGTGGTGAAGTTTGACGACGGAAACGACGAAACGCTTTTTTAGACGCCTTAAAGCGCTGAATCAATTCTTGCCAGACACGATCCAACTCATGTACAGCTTGCGCCTGTGCATCATCCGGCATGAACTGACCAGACGAGATGGCTTGTGCATAACGTTCCGCAGGTGACAAAGGGATAAAGGCTGTACTGTGCTTCGAATTTAAGTCTGACATAACATGGATACTATTTTAGGCTATTGAAAGTATAGCGAAGATTGAGATGAAATATATAACACTTTGGCATTAATATACTTAGGCTATTTACTAAACTATTTAAAGTACTGACGTGGACTGTGTCCAAACCAGCGTTTAAAGGCATGATTAAAGGCTGCAGGCTCCGAATATCCCAGTAATTCCGCAATCATTTCAATGGAATACTCTTTGTACTCGATCAACCTTAGAGCCTTGTCCTTAATCAATTGTTCACGTATCTGTTTATAACTGCTTTGCAATTGTTGCAGCTGATGCCGCAAGGTTCGCTCCGGAATTTGCAGGGCTTGTGCCGTTTCTGCCATGGTCGGCATAACCCCTTGTTGGAGCTCTAAATAATCTTGTACACGCTGCACCAAGGATGGCGCTAACTCATCCGCCTTTAAACGTTCTAATTCAGCGATACATTTGCTTTCATAGATCTTAAAGGTCATTTTATCCGCTGAAGGAATCTGTACATTTAATACGTCCGCGTCAAACCAGAATTTCGCATACTCGGCTGCGAACCGCAATTCGGCACCATAGTAATCATGATAGATATCTAAGGCCTGCAGATTTTCCGGCTGTGCAAATGGCAGTTCTATATGCATTTGCGGAACACTTAAGCCCATCATCTTATAAAGATCTTGAATAAATTTATAAGTTCCCGAAATTTCACATTGTGCCCGCAACAACCCCAGATCACTGTTTAAATCTTCAGGTGCATAACATAAAGCCACCTTTTGATCGGTATATTTTAGGCTTAAGACACCGGTTAAATGTGTTAATGCCTGATAGCGAATGCCCTGCTCTAAAGCAGTACGCACATTTTCACTGGTGACCAGCAACATCAGTAAGGGACCATAGCCTGCAAGTGCATAATGCTGCCCAATAAACAGCCCTTTTTCTGGTGCGACATCCTGACCAATGACTTTAAGCACATCCCATTCCAAACTGGGATGAATAATAGAGCTGGGATCCAAGGCATCCGCACGCAGTCCAATAGCTTGAAGTTTTTGATCAACTGCAACACCTGCTTTACGCATGCCTTGAATTAAATACATCAAGCCGAGAATTGATCGTTTCATAGCAGGGTCACATTAAAATAGCATCTCAATTTTTACTATAATTTTTCATACTTGCAAATTGCCGAATATATCAATTTTTCTGTCATGACTATCATGTTGGTTATTACACCATTGCTATACGCTATAAAAAATACGAAAAGTAATAAGGCCAATAAAAAATGCATAATCAAACACAAAGCCAGCCTATGCCAGCACAAACAAAAATTGCCATCATTGGTGCAGGTTTTGGTGGATTGGCAATGGCTATACGCCTATTACAAAGCAATATTGATGATTTTGTGATTTTGGAAAAAGCCAACGAGGTAGGCGGAACCTGGCGTGAAAATCAATATCCCGGTGCAGCCTGCGACGTACAGTCACATATGTATTCCCTCTCTTTCGCACCCAAAAGCGACTGGTCAAAACGTTATGCTGAAGCACCGGAAATTTTTAAATATATACAAGATTTAATCACAGACTATGATCTGGAAAAGTATTGCCAGTTTAATTGTGAAGTTCTGGCTGCCGAATACAATGAGCAAAGTTGTGACTGGAAACTTACCCTCAATAATGAGCAAACTCTGATTGCTCAATTTGTGGTTTTTGCATCCGGCCCCTTACATGTACCCCATATCCCTCATATCAAGGGCATTGAAAAGTTTCAAGGTAAAGTTTTTCATTCCTCACAATGGGATCATCAATACGACTTAACAGACAAAAATGTCGCATCCATTGGCACAGGTGGCAGTGCAATTCAATACATTCCAGAAATTGCAGCACAAGTCAAACAACTCTATGTGTTCCAGCGTACTGCGGCTTGGGTCATACCACGGGATGAACGCCACTATTTGAATGTTGAAAAGAAATTATTCAAAAAATTAGACTGGTTTAGAAAACTGCATCGGGCACGTTTATATTGGTCAAACGAATCCCGTGTGGTTCCCATTGTTCAACCTACAGTAATGAAATACACCCAAAAACTGGCGGAATTTTTTATCAAGTTTCAGGTCAAAGATAAAAAGCTGGCTCAAAAACTGACACCGGATTACATTATGGGATGCAAACGGATATTGGTGTCTAATAAGTACTATCCAACTTTTAACCGAAGCAATGTTGAACTAGTCACCGAGGCCATTCAGGAATTAACTGAAAACAGCATCATCACCCAAGATGGGCAAGAACGAGCCATTGATTGCCTCATTTACGGTACAGGTTTTATTACCGATCCACGCATCTATTTAAAATCCTTTCACTGTATTGGCGAACATGGGCAGGAACTTAAAGATGCCTGGAAAGATGGTGCTGAGAGTTACTATGGCATTAGTACCAAAAGCTTCCCTAATTTATTTCAGTTACTGGGGCCTAATACCGTTTTGGCGCACAACTCCGTGATCTTCATGATTGAAGCTCAGGTCAATTACATCTTGCAAATGATTCAACTGGTCAAACAAACTCATAGCGATGCCATTGTGGTGAAAGATCAGGCACAAGACCAGTTCAATCAGAAGGTACAAAAATTGCTGGATGGCACAGTCTGGCAATCTGGCTGTGTAAGCTGGTATCAACAGGATGGCGGCAAAAACTTTGCCCTGTGGCCTACTTATACCTGGAAATATTGGTTACAGACTAAAAAACTCAATCCTGCTGATTTCCGCCTACTGAGTCAACCCAAGAGAAATCGTGCAGCTTAATCTTATATTGTTCATAATAAGCAGGTATTTTTTACCTGCTTAATTCTTTATGCAATCCATCTGGTTAATCTTCCAACTTCTCTCTAGCCTCGCGATGGGCTTTCTGCTTGCCCGCAAACTGCCTACCCGGCTTGAAAATTTTGCTTTTCAAATTTTGCCCTATTTCACCTATATTTTACTGTTTACCATTGCAATTGAATTTTCTCAAACCCTACATAACATCTCAAGCCCGCATTTAATTTTGGGTTCTTCCCTGACGCTTGCATTATGTACCTCATTTGGCGCATTTATCTGTTGCTACCTGCTCTTTAAAAGCATTGGCTTTCAGCCCACCCAAGGTAAGGTTTCAGCGAGCCTGTTGTTTAAATCACTACTCAATATCAGCTATGCATTTTTTGCATTAGCAACAGGATATTTTGCTGCGGAAGCTGCCAGTTTTTCAGGTTATAGCCTGCACATCAGCACCTGGAATTTGTTACTGGTCTTCATGTTTCTTATTGGGCTTGATCTGGCCTATTCACCACTTGATCGCTCGTGGCTAAACTGGAAAATCATGCTCGTGCCAGCAGGCTGTATTATGGGTTCATTGCTCGGTGCCTTCATTAGCGTTTTATTTATAGAGCACATTTCACTCAAAGACCTGATCATGCTGTCACAAGGTTATGGCTTTTACTCCATGACCGGCATTGTGGTGACAGAACTTAAAAATGCTGAACTTGGCAGCATCGCCTTAATGAATGATCTGTTTCGGGAAATTATTTCAATTTTGATGATGTATGTGATTGGCTGGCGTTATCCACGCTCTGCCATTTCAGCAGCTGCTGCAACCGCTATGGACGTGACCTTGCCGATGGTGAAACAAGCCTGTGGTAATGATTTTATTCCATATGCCATGGTTAGCGGTTTTATTCTTTCTGTGCTTGCACCAATTATGGTGAGTGTTTTGGCTGTGGTTTAATTTTTCATATTTATCCCTCACCTAAATCCTCTCCCAGAGGAAGAGGACTTGTCCATTTTTACAATAATGGGACATTATCTCTCCCTTTGGGAGAGAGTTAGAGAGAGAGTGTAAAATTACAACGTTGCCAAAATATCTTTCAATGTCTGACGCGGATTTTCAGACTTAGTAATGGGACGACCAATGACTAAATGTGTAGAACCATCAAGCATGGCTTGTTTCGGTGTCACAATACGTTTTTGGTCATCTGCTGCCGAGCCTGCTGGACGAATCCCAGGAGTCACTAAAGCAAAGTCTTGACCCAAAGTTTCACGCAGCATTTTCGCTTCTTGCGCAGAACACACCACACCATCTAAACCACTGTCTTTCGTTAAAGCAGCCAGGCGTTTTACTTGCTCAAATGGTTCAATATCCAATCCGATATCTTTTAAATCTTCACGCCCCATTGAAGTCAGTACAGTCACAGCAATCAGTTGAGTTTTATAATTCCCTGTCTTTAAGCGTTCTACACAGGTTTCCATCATTTTACGGCCACCTGATGCATGTACATTCACCATCCAGACACCCAAGTCTGCTGCTGCACATACTGCTTGAGCTGTAGTATTCGGGATATCATGAAATTTCAAATCCAGGAAAACTTCAAAGCCTTGGTCATGCAATGCCTTAACCACGCTTGGGCCTTCATGAGTAAATAGCTCTTTACCAACTTTCACCCGACATAATGCAGGATCCAGCTGCTCTGCAATTGTTAACGCGTCATATTGGCTTTTAGCATCCAGTGCAACAATGATACTCAAGAGACTTACCTTCACTCAGACAAAAAAGAAAGTCTATTATAAGGGCTATTCCAGCTTAGACATAGTGTTAAAAAAATAAGTTAATTGAAGTCATTATTTTGAATTATTGTTCTCTGCTTCAGATTCAAAACATAAAAAAACACCCTGAAGTGATCTATTTTCAGAGTGTTTCAAAATTCAATTAAAATTTTTGAATCTCAGCCTTCTAACTGACTGAGCCAAACCTTATATACAACATACGACATTATAATGGAGTAGATGAACGATCTTCCGGATGAATATCGAGTACTGTCTTTTCATGTCTGGTATGAGCTGCCGCCTCAGCTGCTGCCAGCTGTGCCGCTTGTATTTGTTCTTTTCGTAGATGTTCAATGTCTTTACGTAGTCGCTTAATTTCCCAGTTAGTCTGAAATACCCGGAAAATTTGTACTCCCAACAGCAATCCTAGTACTACACCTAAAGCTAACGTCAATAACAACAACAGGCCTAAACGCATTGCCGGTACTTGAGTAAACAATAAATCAACCGTGAGTTCGGTACCATTTTGCAGTACGAGAGCCAATGAATAGCCAAAAAGTACTATTAGTAATGCGACTAAAACGTAACGCATAAACACCCCATAAAATTTCTATTACTGTGCAGATTCGTTTACTGCATCGCGTAATGCTTTACCAGGTTTAAAATGCGGAACTGCTTTTGCAGCCACTTCAACAGAACGACCTGTTTTAGGATTACGCCCCACGCGTGGATCACGGTGATGCAAAGCGAAACTACCAAAACCACGAATTTCAATACGATTATCAGATGACAATGCGGCTATCATTTGATCAATCATAATCTTAACAGCTTCTTCAACCAAAGGCTCTGCCAAGTGTGGATTTTTTAGGGAAATTCGCTCTATTAAGTCAGACTTATTCAGTGCTTCCGTAGTCATCTGCGACCTCTTTAATTATCAAGCTATTTTATAGATAATCAGATAATAACCTGTTTAAATACAAAACGGTAGCGTAATAAGTTAATACTACGCTACCGTTTACAGTATTTGTGTAAAAAGTATTAGTTAATTTACATTAACAATACATTTTAACGCCTACTTAGTTACCCATTTGAGCTTTGATCAAATCACCAATAGTCTTAGGACCATTGTCTTGACCAGCTGCAGCTGTTTTCAAGTTAGCAACTGCTTCTTTCTCTTCAGCTTCGTCTTTCGCTTTGATTGACAAGTTGATAGAGCGAGATTTACGGTCTACATTGATGATTTTAGCTTCAACTTCTTGACCAACTTCAAGGAACTTAGTTGCATCTTCAACGCGGTCGCGGTTGATTTCAGATGCTTTAAGAGTCGCTTCAACTTCGTCAGCTAACTTAACAGTAGCGCCACGAGCGTCAACTGCAGTTACAGTACCTTTAACAAGCGCACCGCGTTCGTTAGTAGCCAAGAAATCGTTGAACGGATCGCTGTTCATTTGTTTGATACCAAGGCTGATACGGTTGCCTTCAGCATCTACAGACAAGATAACCGCTTCAACAGTGTCACCTTTCTTGTAACGACGAATAGCTTCTTCGCCTTGTTCGTTCCAAGAGATGTCAGACAAGTGAACCAGACCATCGATACCGCCTGGTAAACCGATGAAGATACCGAAATCAGTGATTGATTTGATCGTACCTGAAACTTTTTCGCCTTTGTCGTGGTCTTTAGCAAACTCTTCCCATGGGTTAGCACGAGTTTGTTTGATACCAAGAGAAATACGACGACGTTCTTCGTCCACTTCAAGAACCATAACATCAACTTCGTCACCAATCTGAACAACTTTAGATGGGTGGATGTTTTTGTTAGTGTGGTCCATTTCTGAAACGTGTACTAAACCTTCAACGCCTTCAGCGATTTCAGCGAAACAACCGTAGTCAGTAAGGTTCGTTACGCGAGCTTTAACGATAGAACCTTTAGGGTAACGGTTCATGATCGCTAACCATGGATCTTCGCCTAATTGTTTAAGGCCTAAAGATACGCGGTTACGTTCGCGGTCGAATTTAAGTACTTTAACAGTAACTTCTTGTCCAACTTCAACAACTTCTGAAGGATGCTTGATACGTTTCCAAGCCATGTCAGTGATGTGAAGAAGACCGTCGATACCACCAAGGTCAACGAATGCGCCGTAATCAGTAAGGTTCTTGATAGTACCTGTAACTGTTTGACCTTCTTCAAGCTGAGCAAGAAGAGCTTCACGGTCAGCTGAAGATTCAGCTTCCATAACAGCACGACGAGATACAACAACGTTGTTACGTTTAGCATCAAGTTTGATTACTTTAAATTCTAACTCTTTACCTTCTAAGTGAGTAGTATCACGAATAGGACGAGTATCAACTAAAGAACCTGGAAGGAACGCACGTACTGGACCGATGTCAACAGTGAAACCGCCTTTAACTTTACCAGAGATAACACCAGTAACGATTTCGCCGTCTTCAAAGATTTTTTCAAGTTTAGTCCAAGTTTCAGCACGTTTAGCTTTTTCACGTGATAAAACTGTTTGACCCATACCGTTGTCAAGAGCTTCAACAACAACGTCAACAGTATCGCCAACTTGAACTTCAAGTTCACGTTGGTCGTTTAAGAATTCAGCGCGGTCAACAATACCTTCTGATTTAAGGCCAGTGTCAACTGTTACCCAGTCAGAGTCAATGCTTACTACAACGCCCTGGATGACAGCACCCTTTTCAACGTTGAGGTTTAATTCGCTTTCTTCAAAGAGGGCTGCAAAAGATTCGGTCATGATATACCTGATAAAGTCAGCGGTCTTGGATCAGACAAGGCCGGTTTAATAAAGCTTCCACATAGTCCGTAATAAACTGATCTAGCTATGCTTTGGCTGAAAATTCGTTAATTGGCTAATTGCTTGTCGACAAAGTTCGTCATCAAATTGAATACTTCATCGATGCCCAGTTCTGAACTATCGATGATATATGCATCTGCTGCTGGCTTGAGTGGTGCGACTGTGCGCTCCATATCACGTTTGTCTCGAGCTTGTATATTAGCTAAAATGTCGTTCATTTTAACATCTAGCCCCATACCCTGCAACTGCTTTACTCGTCGCTCCGCTCGGGATTCAGCCGATGCAGTCAGGTAAATCTTGGCTTGAGCTTCCGGAAAAATAGAAGTGGCCATATCTCGACCATCCGCAACCAAGCCTGGGGATTGTGCAAATGCGCGCTGACGTTCTAAAAGTGCAGTTCTAAGCTCAGGAATTGCCGCAACTTTTGAGGCAAATTCACCGACGCGTTCAGTACGGATGGTTTGGGTGACATCTTCACCGTCCAATTGAACCTGCGTACCCACCTGAGTTGTAACAAATTTTATGTCTAAATTTGTTGCAATTTTAATGCATGAATCAAGCGCCGAGTCTAAAGCATCCAGTAAATCCTGCTGATGTAATGACAACCCCAACAGACGATATAAAGCCCCAGAATCAAGCAAATGAAATTGATAATGTGTTGCCAGTTTAGCGGCAAGTGTGCCTTTTCCAGAACCACTTGGCCCATCTATGGTAATAATTTGAACTGTCATTAATGTTCCACTTTACGCTATACAGTTTTAGCTAATTTTGAAAAACCTAGTTTAATCGCAGATTTAAGCTGTGCAAGGATTAATTTACTGATAAAAGGAGCACGCGCCTGCAATTCAATGGTATAAGTCACCAAGGTTTTGCCAGCATCTTTTGCTTCAAACTCGATAATCCCCAAATGGTGTTTTACCAGAGGATTCTTCACAATCTGGTATTCGATACGCTGATTTGGCTCCAGCAAGGTAATTTGTTCCTGTAAAGGCTTGATGGGACCAAAACCCATGCGACGCACCGAACCTACCCCATCCGGACGCTCCGGATCATTTGAGTCTTTAATTCGCTCAACCTGAATCGGCGCAAAAGCGACATTGTAGGTGGCATGTTTTGATAACAAATCAAAAACCTGATCGATGGGTGCGTTAAATTCTTTTTTTACTTGAATAGAATTCATGACTTATCCTGATTTTTTATTGACAATAGATATTGTCATTATAGTTTACATGGTTTGAATTAATGATTCTCATCATTTAGGGACTTTTCTTGTAACTTCTGCAATCTTTTTTGCTCACGGCGCATCTTAAAAAAATCACTGAGTTGTTGAGAACACTGTTCATCTAGACATCCAGCGACAAAATCAAACTGATGGTTATAGTATCCGGTTTGCAATAATTTACGCGCACTGACCAGGGAACCTGCTTTCGGCTCGGTTGTTCCAAACACCACCCTGGATACCCGCGCATGAATCAAAGCTCCAACACACATGGTACAAGGTTCCAAAGTCACATATAGAACGGAATCATCAGGAAGACGGTAATTATTCAGATAAGCACAAGCCTGACGCAATGCTTGAACTTCAGCATGCGCAGTCGGATCATTCAATGAGATAGGTGCATTATAACCTGCACCAATAATCTGATTTTGACTGACGATCACTGCACCCACAGGAATCTCTTGTTTTGATGCTGCAATGGCAGCTTGCTCATAAGCAAACTGCATCCAGTACTCATCAGTCAGTTGTGTAGCATCAGTCATAAGCTTAGCTGATGACTCCATAATGCTTCAATAAATCATTCCAGCTTTGAATAGTGGTTATTGGTGGGTAATCAGATAAAATGGCTTTTAAAGAGAAATCACTGCCCTTTTTCCATTCTGGCGATAAATCTTTATCCACCAAACGTGCTCGCACACCTTCCACAAAATCCGGATGACGAATCTTCCAGTTGGAAATTTGTGTTTCCAGTTCAAAAACTTCATTCCAGGAATGAACTCGCTTACCCCATTGCCATAACAACCAGGTAATGGCAGCAGTCGCAGGCGAACCTTTTTGCAGATTTTCACTGGCTTGACGCAGCCAGTCACTGCGCGCATCACTGAGTCCTATAATAGATTCATAGTCATGTTCAAAGTTCACCCCACGGCAAACACTGTGAATCACATCCAGTGAATTTTGTAAGGGACCCGGTCCTACCGGACGATGCAAGCTATTTAAAGTATCATCAATGGCACGGAAATCTCCCGCCGGATAATGCCCCCAATCAATATTAAGCATTTTTTCCAGTACGTTATCACGCTGCGCATCACAAATATGGGTTGCCCAACCAATACCGTAAGCACCCGCTGAAGTCATGATTGATCCAGTCAGGCCGGTAAACAAACCAATGGCACCACGATCGGCCAGAAAACGTGTTGCGCCTACATCGGGATACAAACCGATATTAATTTCAGGCATCGCCAAACGTGAATAAGGCGTGACCAGGCGGAAAGGCGCCGCCATAAATAAACCTAAACCACCACCCATGACATAACCTTCACCCCAAACCAGCACAGGTTTAGCATAGTTATGCAGCAATAAATCCAGTGCATATTCCTGCTCAAAGAATTTATTTGCCGTTTCAACTTCATCATTGATCACCAACTGACGAAGTTTACGTACATCACCACCGGCACAGAATGCTTTTGGTGTAGTGGAATCCAGCCAAATTGCCTTTACCGCATCATCATAATGAAAATCTTGGAATACTTGCAAAAGTGCGGTAACGATAGATTCATCCAAGGCATGCAGAGATTTCGGACGGTTCAGGCGAACAATGCGCCAGCCATTCTTTGCTTCTTCTACAATAAGATCGGGATGATAATTTTTTAGTTCAGGAGATTGTGTCATGCGTCCAGCTGCCAATTGATCGGCTCAATGCCATTTTGTTTCAGATAATTATTTGCTTTAGAAAATACTTTACAACCAAAAAAACCACCGCGGTTTGCTGACAAAGGAGAAGGATGTGCAGCTTTCAATACCAGATGTTTATTTTGATCGATGCGTTGTCCTTTACGTTGCGCATAAGCGCCCCAAAGGATAAACACGATATGCTCACATTGCTCGTTTAAAACGTCAATAATGTGATCGGTGAAATCTTCCCAACCACGCTTCTGATGGGATGTCGGTTGTCCTGCCTCAACAGTCAAAACCGCATTGAGCAATAACACACCTTGTTCAGCCCAACGGGTTAAATCACCATGCTTGGGAGCAGGAATACCAAGATCAGTATTTAATTCATGAAAAATATTACGCAAAGATGGAGGTAACGCAACCCCTTTTTGCACTGAAAAACTTAAGCCATGTGCCTGATTGGGACCATGATAAGGATCCTGCCCCAGAATAACGACTTTAACATGGTTCAAGGGAGTTGTATTTAAGGCGTTAAAAATGAGTGGATTTGGTGGATAGATGACTTTATCCGCCTGTATTTCAGTCACTAGAAACTGTTTTAAATCATCCATTTTAGTGCTGAGCAAAAAATCGCTCAAGGCACTTTTCCAACTCGCATCTAACTGGATTTTGTCTAGTTTAGTTTGCTGTTGTTCCGTTAAAGACATATCTACTTCCTAAGTTTTTATTTACCAGACCCAACTTTTTCGCCATCTTCAAATTTGTACTTGAAGATCGACCGTTGGGTTTTGGAATTTAATACCTTGTTGTAATTTTTCATACATCATCGGATCAGCCCATTCCGCTTGAACCTGTTCAGAAAATACAATATGTTTCAGACTTAGCACACCCATTTGCTCATTTTCAATATCTTCAATAAAGCTTTGTGCATAGCCTGTATCGGTTTCATGCACAATCACTGAATAGACTTCTACATCACCTTCCCCGTTTTGGGTTTCAGTAGACACAAGTACCTGTTGTGCCAAGTAGAAGAAAATACGTGAAAATTGTTCTGCGGATGGAGAAACAGGTAAAGATACCCAGCGTGCACTAAATTTCTTGCAAGCGGCAATATATTCGGCATCATCATGCTGCCAAAAGCAAATGGCATGATCAAAACTGTCAAAAATATCTTTAATTACGCCTTTTAATAATCCGAAGTCATACACCATTTGCCCATGATCAAGCTTCGAAGCCTTAAGCAACAATTCAACTTTATAGCTATGGCCATGAATCGAACGCTTACAACGATCCGATGTGCAATTCCGCACAATATGAGCATTTTCAAACTTAAATAACTTACGAATTAACATGTGCCGTGATGCAATCAAAAATTTGTGAATTAATCTCAATTATAAAGCAAAAGTAAAAGTTATAAAGTAAAACTAAGAGGCGGTGCATGAATTTTACTGTTCAACACCATTAGTGAAATGGATGCAGCTCAATAGAAGTGAAAATATAATTTATAAAATGTCTTGTTTTATTTGATTAAAACGGCGCCATACTGCGAGATGCCACATAAACGTGCTTATCCTTGCGCACCAAAGCACTACTGAACTGGCGTTTACGCCCACTGAGCAGCACTTCAATTTTGGCGTTAAAATACGCAGATTTCACCCCCAACAGATTGCTGACTTCACTTCTTACATCAGCACTGACCTGGTTAAAAGGCTCAATTGACCAAAGATCATTCACACTGGAAAAATGTTCCAAATTGGCCTGGCGCTGTTGTAAAACCTGTTGCACTGCTTTGATATCCAGCTTGGGATCAAGACTTGCCAGTAGCATCACTGGTGCTGTATTGATATTCACCTTTGTATCCAAGTCTGGAACTATACTGACATAATCGGCAATTTGCAGATATTTTTTTCCTTCAAAGCCACGTACCAGTTTCAGTTCTTCTACACTATGGAATTTGCTGTTTGCCGGTAAATAACCTTGTGTCAATCCCTGATAATAGCTTGCTTCAGCACCCATTGAGCCAATGGTTTCATTATCGGCATCTTGCCAGTCTATGACAGCCTCACTCAACTTTTCCGGCAATCCAACACGCAGCAACAGTTTTTCAAACCAGGCTTTTGCCTGAGGATTTGGCGTACCATCTGCATTCAGCAAGCTGTTTAAATTAAATTTTCCCGACTGATCCTCTAAAGTACCTGCTACAAAACCATCCTCTACCGGGAAAGCCGGCATCGGTTTGGCCCAGTTTTCTTGTAAATGATCAATATCGCCAGCATTCTCTGCATCATCAATCAACAGTTCTGAAAAAAATGCTTCTGCACTTTTGGCATATAGTAGCGACTGGTTTTGACGCATCAAATATGCCGTGTTTTCCGCAGTATTGGCCTGTCTTTTGGCAATAGTCGCAGCAAGGATGGTCGCCAATGCCACCATGACCAAAATCGTGATTAAGGCAACGCCCTGTTGCGGCTTCATGTTCAATTGAGTCAAACCTTATGATGTAGAGTTATTTGTATTGCTATTTGCATTGTTATTTTGCTGTTTTAAATAATCGGTGTTTAATAAACTAAAAACCCACTCATAGGCCACATCTTTTACCGTCAGTTTGATTTTAATGCCTTTAGGTAAGATCTGTTTTTGCGTGACATCATTTAAATCTACCTGACCCTCTGGCCACGCATTGAGTTCACTCGGATTTAATACCACAATCTCAAACTGGTCGACATTATTTAACAGCACACTGGATTCCGGCTGATCACGTCCCGTACTGTTCAAGTTACGGTATTTTAAGCGATAGAGTTTTTTTTCATCGGCACGATACTGATATTCAACCCGCTCATCTGGAGATATCCCCTGATTCAAGGGATCCGTCACCCCCGTCTTACTAAAATTAAAACGTCCATTTTGCAAAACCAAAGCAGGCTGAAGATCATTGTTCATATTGGCATTCAAAGGAACAGCCTGTACGGTATCACGCAGAATTTGCTGATAAGCCTCTTGCAGCTGCCCCAAACTGATTTCGTGTTCAGCATTACGATCTTTGACTTTAACCATGTAATCAAATACTTTCCAGCCCAATGCCGAAAGCACACTAAAAATGGCAATTGCCACCAAAAGTTCAACCAAAGTGAAACCTTTTCTATTTTTCGCAGTCTGCTTTTTCATGCTTTGGCCTTCGGGTTAAAGAAAACCAAATGCGTCACTCCTGATTCAACCTTGCCAGTTTCTGTATTAAACAAACTGACCTGTACTTCTATGCGTTGCACATTTGGACTAATGGTCGATTGTGCAGATTTGCCAATTTGCCAGGTTTCACCTTGCTGGGTGACCTGTTTGGATTGGGTTCCCTGCAACCATTCCTGATTAATTTCCATCATTGCCACTTCGTTCAAGGCCACAAATTGCGCTTTGGTTCTTAAAATGGCATTCGAGGTTGCTTGGGTATATTGCATAGCCACCTTGGTGAAAGCAATTGCCGCAGTGGCGAAAATCGCCAAAGCCACCATGACTTCCAATAGCGTAAATCCTGAGCTGCGATGAGCAAGACACTGTTTTACTGCGAAGCAAGACAAAGATTTATGCATAGAATATCTAGCTTTCATTGATTTTACCCAGATGATCAATCTCGATTTCTTCACCAATCGGATGCTGTTCAAAATAAAATTGAATCCGTACCGGTTTTGCTTCACCATTGCCTAGCCACAGCAGTTGCGGTGCATTCGAGTTCAGCAAATTCTCATTATTGGCATTTTCATAGGCATGATCGAGTGATGTGATAGTAAACGAAACATGCTCCGGCAAAGTCCTGGCAGTAAATTCCGCATAATCTTGCCATTTTTTGTTTTCTTCAAGAACTTGAGGGCTTGTGGTTTGAATGGAAAGAGGTAGATATTCAAGCACCCCATAACGAAAGGGTGAGACATCCGTAGCACTTTGTACATTCAAGGCAAAAATGCGGGCTTGATCATTTGCTTCACGGTTAATTCTGCGTAAATCCATAATAAACACTTCTCGTGCCTGCATGGCTTTACGCTGGTCTACCCCGTTAATATTGGTCAGAATTAAAGAAGCCATGATTGCCATAATCACAATGACCACCATCAACTCGATCAGGGTAAAACCACGAATTGATAATGATCGGATTGGCTTCATGACATACCTTTAAGCAAACTGTTCCGCAGAACTGACCTGTTTTGGCATGGCCAGTGCCTGATCGATATACGCCACGCGCAATGTGTCACGTGACCCCAGATAACGCTGGTAAAAACTGGAATTCAGAATAGCTGCTGCGCCATGCGTTAAGGCCCAAATGGATGCCAGATAATCACGTGTCGACATGCCACTTTGAATACTTTCTAAATAGCTTTCAGTCATACGGATAATAATACGCAAACGCTGTTTTCTGACCTGATACAGTTCACTAAACAAAAGATTAATGCCGATCCCGGTTGTAGAAAGGCGTTCCTCTATTTGATGGAACAGCACCGTGCGCTCAGGATGATGCAAATGATGCAGCATAAAGAAAGCCAAATGCTCTGGAAAGGCTTTCTCCGCGTCCTTAATCATCTCGAGTAGCATGTTCTCATTACGAATAATGAGCAACATGTACAGTTCATCTTTACTTTGGAAATGTTTATATAGAGTTCCCTTCGCCAGATCGAGTTCTGCTGCCAACGCATCTAGCGTCATCCCTGATTCGCCATTTTCTAACAGCAGTTGCTCTGCAACCTGAAAAATTAACGCTTCTCTTGCTCGAAACTGAGCCTGACGATCCATCTTCACTCTGTAATTCTCTTCTGCGCTTATATCAATTTAAATTATTTACTTTAAATTAAGGAGGTTTTCAAAGTTCTGCATTGTAATGAAAGCAATTTCCTCAACTGACTTATCATATACATCACTCAAGGCTTTTGCTACATAAGGAACGTATTTTGGTTCATTAGATTTTCCTCTGTAAGGCATTGGTGCCAAATAAGGGCTATCGGTCTCAATCAGTACGCGGTCAAGTGGAACCTGCTTGGCCACATCCCGTAAATCCTGCGCATTTTTAAAAGAAACAATCCCGGAAAATGACACATAATAGCCACAATCCAGCACAGCCTTTGCAGTTTCCCAGTCTTCAGTAAAACAATGCAAAATACCATGGGTAGATTTTTCAGCCCGGATGATATCGACCGTATCATGCTTGGCAGCACGGGTATGTACCACCACCGGTTTTTTCACCGCCTGAGAGGCATGAATATGGCGAGCAAAACATTGTTTTTGTTCTGTAATACAATCGGTACTGTGAAAATAATCCAGTCCTGTTTCACCAATGGCCCAAACTTTTTCAGGCTGCGCCAGTTCAATCAGATAATCCGTGGTTGCACGCGCCATAGTCACAGGATCTTCACAGGGATGAACACCGACGCTGTATCCTACATCCGCATGGCGTGAGGCAATTTTAGCCAGCTCGATATGGTCATCCAGGTCAACCGAGATGCTCATAAATTTGGATACACCCGCTTCACGCGCCTGAGCTAATGCCAGATCCAGATTGCCATCATAAGGCGTTAAATCCAGCAAGGTTAAATGGCAGTGAGTATCTACAAACACGGTGAGATCCTAAATCGATTAAACAGCTACATAGTGTAACTAGTTCGACCTTCAGACTTAATACCTGTAAGTATCTTTTCGGCCTCTGATTTGTAATAAACACCCTTTTCTCCGGTCAACTGCATGCCAAAGCCTTGTAATTTGATGCCATTTTGCTTTTGCGATATCCAAATGACTTTACCGGTTAAAGGAATTTTTTGTGATTGTTCAGGCAATGTCGCCAACACAAATACTTCTTCACCCAGCGTGACCGGTTGCTTGGTCGGAATAAACAATCCCCCACCGACAACATAGGGCATATAACTGGCATATAACGTGTCTTTATCCGGGATATTGACTTGAATAATACCGCCCATACGTGGTTGCATTTGATTCCCCTTTTAAATGTTTAAATATTCATTAGTTTTATACACAATTGATCCAGCACTAAATTGCTTTGGACATTTTGCTCAAAATATTGTTTAGCTTGCTGTAAATCAGAATAAACCGTAAATAAAAATTCCAAAGTATATTGTTCTGATAATCCACTCAAATCCAGATCCGAGTTTTTAACTTGCTGATTTAGCTTGACACAAATTAAATCTGACAACAAGTATTCAAACATTTGTGTAAAGTCACTAAAACTCAGCGCTTTATTCCACTTGGTCGCAATTGCCATCGGCATATTTTTTTGTGTGACCAGTTTTTGCCAGTCCGTTAAAAATTCTTGCCGCTTGTTCAACCATTCCATTTCAGCCAGCTGCATGGCCTGCAATGGCATCTGATTGGATAAATTCATCAATAACTGTTTTTGGATTGGGTCCAAATCAGGCAAATGCTCGGATAGATAGCTATCCGCTTGAGCCACAGAAATACGGTCGAGTGCAAAATGCTGCAAACGGCTGCGAATCGTGGCAGGAAGTTTTAAATAGTGATCAGCCAATAAAATAATCACTATCCGATCGCCCGGCTCTTCCAGAGTCTTAAGCAGGGCATTGGCAGATGCGATATTTAAGGCTTCTGCCGGCTCAATTACGATCACACGCCAGCCATCCACAGTTTGCTGCACAAAGGGCAATAAATCACGGATTTTTTCAATCTTGATTTTGGCGTTTTGCTTTTTATTGTCTTCATCTGTGCTGATATAGACATAGTTGGGATGGGTATCTGACTTTAACCACAAACAGCTGCCACATTCACCACACGGCACATTGTTTAGATGCCGGTTAGCACACAATACCCAAGCCAAAAAATATTGTGCAAAAGCTTCCTTCCCACAGCCTTCTTTGCCATAGAAAAGCAGGCCATGACCCAGTTTCGGAAAGCGCCCTGTCAAGGTATCCCAAACCGTTTGCTGCCATGGGTAAACTTGTGCCACAACATTATTTTGCATGGAGGAATTCACCTTATTCGAAGCAAGCAACATCCATCTGATTCAGACGATCCAGATCCGCCTGCGTATCTACACCCGGTGGCAAGTTTGCTTCTGCAACCGCAATCGCAATACGATGCCCATTTTCCAGCACACGCAATTGCTCCAAACTTTCCAGCTTTTCCAATACCCCCATATTCCAAGACACATATTCCTGCAGCAAATTCACACGATAAGCATATAAGCCCAAATGGCGGTATGCCTGTTGATGCAATTGCTGAACTGCTTGCTTGGCACCATCACGATCATAAGGAATCGTGGCACGGCTAAAATACAAAGCCTGGTTATATTTGGACATCACCACCTTAACAATACTGTCGCGCTGGAACTCTTCCAGACTATGAATCGGTTCACATAATGTCGACATGGAAGATTCAGGTTGTGACTCTAAAAGCTGCGCCACCTGCTGCACCAACTGAGCAGGAAGCAAAGGTTCATCCCCTTGCACGTTGACAATAATATCTTCGCTGGCCCAGCCTTTAATGCGTGCAACTTCACTTAAACGGTCGGTGCCAGAGGGATGATCCGCACTGGTCAGCACTACATCTATGCCCTCAGCTCGACACACTTCTGCAATACGCTCATCATCCGTGGCTACACAGAGATCATCAAAACCAGCAACTTTCTTTGCCTGATCCACCACACGTAAAATCATGGCACGACCATGAATTTCCAATAACGGTTTACCCGGCAAACGTGAACTTGCAAAACGTGCTGGAATAACAATATGTTTCATAAACGATGAACCTTAAGAAATTTGAATACCGAATTGCTGTAATTGCTGACCTAATACATCATAGCACTGTGCTGAAAGCACCGCTTCAACCGGAACCACCCAGATTTCGCGATTAAAATCAGGATTTTGCTTTAATAATGGCAAAAGTTTAACCGCATCTTTTTCCGTGGTAATAATAGGATTTGCATCTTCAAATTGCAGATCAGTGATTTCATAATCATAGTGATCTGGAAATTCATGACACTGGAATTGATGAATACCCATAGACTCTAAAGTGCTATAAAAACGCTGTGGAAACCCAATACCGACCACGGCATAAAAATTATCATCCGGATTAAAGGGTTTGGCTTCCATTGCATTTAGCAAATAGGGATCTGTAACTTCAAGATGCATATTTAAAGCAGATGTCGGCTCAACTGCATGCTCAATGACAGTCGCTGTTGCTAATCGGCTTGGAGGTTCGCGTAAATATCCCTCAGGCAATAGCTTTTGATTGCCGAGACCACGATTTTGATCTAACACAATCCATTCAATTTGACGTGCCAAAGCCCAGTGTTGCAAACCATCATCACTGATAATTAAATCTAAATCATACTTTGACAATAAATATTCAATACTCTGTTGCCGATTCGAACCCACCACCATCGGCACACCGGTAGACTGCACAATCAGACAGGGTTCATCTCCAACAACTTCGGGTAGCGATTCCAGATCGACATAGTCTGGGAAAGGCCCCTTTCCACCATAACCACGACTAATCACACCCACGCGAACATCTTGAGTTTGCAGATAATTAACCAGCTGAATCAGCAATGGTGTTTTCCCGCTGCCCCCAACGGTAATATTGCCAATCACCATCACCGGAACGGGTGATTGATAGCTGGTTTTAATGCCCAGCTGGTAAAGTTTTTTATTCAGTAAAAAACCACCACGATAAATCCATGACAAAGGTCTAAGCACAATCAACCACTTGGCCTGTTTATTCCAAGCATCTTGAATCAATTGTGCTACTGACATAAATCAATGTTCCTCGAAATTACGCTGATGTAATTGATAATAAGCACCCTGCTTGGCAATCAATTCTGCATGATTGCCTTGCTCCACAATTCTACCTTTATCCATCACCACAATACGGTCAGCATTTTCAATGGTAGATAAACGATGTGCAATCACAATGGTGGTACGGTCTTGCATGGCTGCATCAAATGCCTTCTGGATAAAGTATTCCGATTCATTATCGAGGGCACTGGTGGCTTCATCCAGAATCAGGATTGGGGCATTTTTCAGAATAGCACGGGCAATGGCAATACGCTGGCGCTGTCCACCTGAAAGATTTAAACCTTGTGCGCCTAATTGCGTATCATAACCTTGTGGTAAAGCCATAATAAAGTCATGCGCATAGGCTGCTTTTGCTGCTGCAATGATTTCCGCTTCCGATGCATTCTCCAGTTGTCCATAAGCGATATTTTCACGCACAGTGCGGTTAAATAACACCACCTGCTGGTTCACCATGGCAATTTGGTTACGTAAAGTATTAATTTCCAGCTCTTGAATGGCATACTGATCTAAATAAATATTGCCTGAACTCAGTTCCTGAAAACGTACCAGCAAATTGACCAGAGAAGTCTTTCCCGCTCCTGAACGCCCCACCAAGGCAATGGTTTCACCCACCTTAACATCCAGGTTAAAATCATGAATTGCATGATGACCATCTGCATAAATTAAATTTGCGTTCTGGAATTGAATGTTACCTTTAAGTAGCGGAGTAACCGTGCCGGTATTTTGTTCTTCTGGTAAATCGAGCAATTCAAAAACTGAATGCGCAGCAGCCATACCGCGTTGTAATTTCTCATTCACATCGGTTAAAGCTTTAATCGGCTTGCTTAACATACCCGCTGCTGTAATGTAAGCAACAAACTCACCTGCACTGGTATCACGTAAAATTTCTGGTCGTAACGCAATCCAGATGATAATCCCCATAGCCAGCGACATAATGAATTGCACTACAGGGCTATTCAGCTGCTGCACCACAACCATTTTTAAACCACGTTTCAAGTTTTCCAGCGAATTGTTGCGAAAACGAGCCTGCTCGTATTCTTGTCCACCAAAACCCTTAACGATTAAATTGCCATTCACCGTTTCCTGCACCACATGGTTAACATCCCCCATAGTATCCTGAACCTGAATAGATAATTCACGCATACGTTTTGAGGCTTTACGAACCAGCAACCCCATTAACGGAGCAAAAATAAGGATAATAAGGGTAAGTCGCCAGTTGCTATACAATAAATACCCTAACAACCCAATGGTGATCAGACCTTGTTGAACAATGGTTTTCAGCGATTCAGATGAAGCAGCGGTTAATTGCTCCACGTTATACATGATTTTAGCGGTGATATGACCACTGGTATTATCCAGATAATATTGCGATGGAAGTTTAAGCAGTTTGCCAAAAACTTCCTGACGAATATTAAAGACTAAATTCCGGGAGATCACTGCGGTATAATAGCCCCCAATAAAGGAACCTAAACCGCGGAAAAACATCAATAAAATAACCAGGAAAGGAAATATAGAAGTAAAGCTCTGGTCTCTATGCTGAATTGCGGTAATGATTTTTTCCAGTAATTTCGCAATCGATACTTCAGTCGCAGCACTGATGGAAAAACCAACAAAAACCAGTATCGCTATACCCCAAAAAGGTTTCAGATATCCTAAAAGACGCAGGTAGACTTTAAAATCTTGCTTCACTCATAACCTCTAGACGGAACTTTGGTACTAATATTGATGTTAACAAAACCTAACTGTCCTGCCACATCCATTACACGAATCACATCCTGATGCGTTGCCTTGGCATCAGCAGCAATAACAAACATTAAATCACGACGATCATTGGAAATCTGTTTAATTGCAGTACTTAAATCTGCAATATCCTTGGTCGCAATCGATTGTCCATTAATAGAATAATGCCCTGAAGCATCAACTACCACTTCAATTTTATGATCATATTGTTTAGGTGGTACACCTTGCGCATCTGGCAGGGTTAAATTCATGCGGCTAAACTGGTTGAATGTGGTTGATAACAGTAAGAACACCAAGATAAACAGCAAGCAGTCGATCATGGGGGTCAGGTTAATGTGAATATCTTCAACTTGTGTGCGTTTGAATTTCATTTTTCACCTTAACCTGCTTTTCTAATATCTTGTTCTTGATCTGTAGAATTTTGATAGAAAAGTGCTGCATGAAATAAGGTCGATTGTTGCTCAAGTTCTGCAATATATTCTTGAACCAAACGCTGAAAATAGCGATAGGCAAACAATGCCGGAATAGCAATAAACATCCCTGCTGCAGTAGTGATCAAGGCTTTGGAAATACCTGGAATCATTAAAGTCGGATTGCTATTGGTACCCAAATCAATCACCAAGAAGGATTCGATAATCCCCAGCACCGTACCCAATAAACCCAATAATGGTGCTACAGCACTGAGTGTGCCCAGAAAGTTGATGTTTTTTTCCAGATAACCAATTTCTTGCGATGCAGTAGCTTCCATTTGTGCACGAGCAAATTGTTCATTGTGATTTTTACTTTGGTAACCCGCCATAAAAATGCGCCCCAAAGTCGTACTTTGTAGCACTTGATTCTGTTGCAACTGCTGCATGACCGCTTCGGCATTTTGCGCTGGATTTAACAACAATACCTTAGGCAAAATCATGGTTTTTTTTAACCGAATAAAGCGTTCAATCGTGATTGCAGCGGTAAAAATTGAACATAAAACCAGTGGCAGCATAAGCCATCCACCCGCCTTGACTAATTCCCACATGTTTTTCCCCAATAAAAAACAAAAATATTATTCTGCAAAACAGATATTTAATATCCCATCTAGCTCATCAAGCGAGTGATATTGAATAACCAGTTTACCCTTGCCTTGTTTATTATGATCAATTTTCACATCTGCACTAAAACGCTCAGCCAAACGCTGAGTCAATTGTTGAATATCTGGCGCAACTTCCGCTTTGGCTTTTTCTTGTTTTGGCGTATTTAACTCACGCACCAATTGTTCGGTTTGGCGTACAGATAAACTTTTTTCAATCACATGTTCTGCGACTTTAAGCTGGTCTTTGGCTTTTAAAGTTAAAATTGCACGGGCATGCCCCATATCCAGCAGACCTTGCTGCATAAAGTCTTTTACCGATTCAGCCAGAGTCAACAAACGCAATAAATTGCTGACTGTGGTACGGGCCTTGCCCACGGTATCGGCAATTTCCTGATGGCTTAAACCGAATTCTTCATGGAAACGCTGTAATGCCATGGCCTGGTCAATCGGATTCAAATCTTGACGCTGAATGTTTTCAATCAATGCCAGCGCAATCGCCACCTGATCGTTCAAGTCACGAACAATCGCAGGAACTTCGGTTAAACCCGCCAGTTGTGCAGCACGCCAACGGCGTTCACCGGCAATAATTTCATAGGGATATTTTTCATCATCGATCGGACGAATCACAATCGGCTGCATCACCCCGTGTTTTTCAATAGAAGCAGCAAGCTCCTGCAAATCCTGTTCATGAATAAAACGTCGCGGTTGATATTCACCGCGTTTTAATAAATGCACATCTATCTGTTTGAGCTGACCATGATCTAAAGCTTGAGCTTCCATTTGTAATTTTTCTTTCTGGATCGAGCCAAGCAAGGCATCCAAACCACGACCTTTAGCTAGTCCGCGTTTTTTTGTGGTCATGCGTTACTTCCTTTTTTTACTTTGCTTTTCTTTAACATTTCAGCAGCCAGATTTAAATAGGCAACCGCACCCTTCGAGCTTTTTTCAAAATAGATAATCGGCAAACCATGCGCCGGTGCTTCAGCCAAACGTACATTACGCGGAATGACCGTTTCATACAGTTTTTTACCAAAATATTGTTCCAGCTCTTCAGAAACATCACGGGTTAACGCATTACGCGCATCATACATGGTGCGTAACACACCCACGATTTGCAGATCCGGATTCAAAGCCTGCTGAATACGGTCAATGGTTTGGGTTAAATCAGCCAGACCTTCCAGGGCATAATATTCACATTGCATTGGAATCAGCACACTCTGCACAGCTGCCAAAGCATTGACCGTAATCAAACTCAAGCTGGGTGCACAGTCAACAATAATATAATCAAAAGAAGATTCAATTTCTTGTAATGCGTCACGCAAAATATATTCGCGGCCATCCTGTTCAGCAATAGCAAGTTCTACACCAGCCAAGTCACGGTTAGCACCTAAAACTCTATAACCCACTTCTGCTTTGGTAATTGCGGTTTCAATTGGAACTTCGCCCAATAACACATCAGTGACCGAATACAAAAGATCATTTTTCTGGATACCAGACCCCATCGTGGCATTGCCTTGTGAATCCATATCCACAAGTAAAACGCGCTTTTTCAAAACAGCTAACGATGCTGCCAAATTTACTGCGGTTGTGGTTTTACCTACGCCACCTTTTTGGTTCGCAATCGCAATAATTTGTGCCATGGTGACCCCAATCCTTCGAAAAAATTAAATATGTTTCAATAAAAGCAAGTGACGTTGTTCGTCTAAACGCGGAACTTTAAGTTCAATAATTTCGCAATTAAATTGATCTTTTAAAGCATCCACTTCATCTGCAGGAATTAAACCTTTCATTGATGCAATAATACTTTGCTCATGCATAAAGGGTTGAGATGCAGCCACAAAATCAGTTAAAGAGGCAAATGCCCGACTGGTGATGACATCGAACTGGCCCAGTTCCTGAATGCTTTCTTCATTTTCAACACGTGTTTGTACCGCAACCACATTTTTTAGTTTTAAATCAGCAATAAACTGTTTCAGGAAACGGATTTTTTTACCATTTGAATCCAGCAATACACATTGGCGTTCAGGTTGGCATAATGCAATGATCATGCCCGGCATACCGCCACCAGTCCCAATATCCAGCAAGCGACCTTGTGGTAAATCTTTCAAAATACTCAAGCTATCCAGTAAATGCTTCACCAGCATTTCTTTCGGATCACGAATCGCGGTCAAATTATATGCTTTATTCCACAGTACCAAAGCATCCTGGTATTTGAGTAATAAATTTAAAGCCTCATCGCTAAGCTCCAAACCCAAAGCCTGACTACCCTGCTTAAGTTCTTTAAAAAACTGATGCATATACAAATAACGTCTCGAAAAGTTAATGGAAGTATACCGATTTATACAACAAGTCACAGTAGCTTATGCTTAGTGAATATGCACTTAGTCGTACAAGCCTTGCTTAATTTGTTGATCCAGTACATTTAATCGTTCAGGAGTGCCAACATCTACCCAAACACCCTGCATTTTGGATGCAGAAATTTGTTGCTCAAGCATAGCTTGCTTTAACAAAGGTGCGAGTGGTCGCTTGCCGTTTTCTAGGCCTGCAAACATGCGGGGATGAATCACCGCAACGCCACTATAAGTCAGTGCTTCACCTTGCTGATCTTGATCAAAAGTATAACCACGACCATTGGCCAGGATAAAGTCACCCTGCGGATGTTGAGCCGGATTATCGACAAAAACCAGATGAGCGAGGTCATTTTCCAGTTTCACATCCAGTAAAGTTGAAAAATCCATGGTGGTCCATACATCACCATTGACCAGAATAAAAGGATCTTCACCCAAAAGCGGCAAGGCATTAATAATACCCCCCGCAGTTTCCAAGCCTTCACCTTCATGAGACCACAAGATATTGACGCCAAACTCTGAACCATCTCCCAATGTCTGGACAAGTTTTTCGCCCAACCAGGCAGTATTAATAAGGATTTCTGTAACGCCAATCTTTTGCAATTTTTCAATATGCCAAACAATTAATGGTTTGCCACCCACTTCCAGCAATGGTTTTGGTGTATGCAGAGTCAGTGGACGCATGCGGTTACCCAAGCCCGCAGCAAGAATCATGGCTTTCATTTATGCAGCAACCTCATAACGACCATATTTGGCTTCAAACTTCGGCATTACTTTAGCCTGAATAAACTGCATAAAGGGTTGCAGTTCTGCATAAGGCTGACTTTCTTCCAGTAAATACCACATCACGCGCGGTAAATCTTTGAGATAACCCGATTTGCCATCACGTTCAAACAGACGCACAAAAATACCCAAGATTTTGATATGACGCTGAATCGCCATCATATCGGCATCTTTTTTAAACTGCTCGAAATCACGGTCCTGCTTTGCTGATTCAGGCAACAAGTCATAGAAGGTTTTGAACCAGGTATAAACACGGCCTGCATTCCACTGTACATAGGCATCACGGGTAATTGAAATCAGGTCATAGGTATCCGCACCAATCACGGCATCCTGAAAATCAATTACGCCCAGATCAGTTTCGCCTTCAATTTTCATCAAGTTACGGCTATGAAAATCACGGTGTACAATCACTTGAGGTTGTGCCAAAGCAGCATTGGCTAAAATGGCAAAACTGCGTTTAATTAAAGCACTTTCTTCTGCTGTAGGCTGAATTTGCAATGAAGGCAACATCCAGTCAGTCAGCAATTCCATTTCAGAAATCAGTTTTTCATAGGAATAATTCGGAAAATGATTTGTTCCATCAATTACTTGTAATTGAATCAATTGTTTAAAGCTTTGCGCATAATAAGCATCTACAGTTTGCTCATTCAGCAAGGTAGAGAGCAAAACATCGCCAAAATCTTCCAGCAATAAGAAGCCTAGTTCTAAGTCTTTAGCAATAATATGTGGTACACGCACACCATTCTTATCAAAAAATTCATCGATCGTCACAAAAGGCCCACAATCTTCTTTTTCTGGTGGTGCATCCATAAGCATAAATGTTTTATTATTCAATTTGATTCGTGCATAACGACGGAAGCTTGCATCGCCTGCCAAAAAATGAGTTTCAAATTGATCTGAACCAAGTACAGATGTAATCCATGTTTGTATCAATTGTTCACGTTGTGTATTCATTTGCGATAAATTCTAATACAGGCTGAGTTTTTAAAGTGCTAAGTGTAGCCACTTATCAACTTTTTCTCTATGATGCGAGGATAATTAATTGCGATTAAGCATACTTGGTTAATGAACAAATGAAGCATCAGTTTAAATTTAATCCTTTAGCGACTGCTATCTTTACCCTTTTATGTGGCAGCTCGATTTCAAGCTATGCTGAATCCACAATTCCAGCTTCGACTGTCGACAACCAAAAAATGAAAGACAGTATTCAGGAATCATATCCTGGACAACAATTTTTTGAACAATATTATGTAGACAAATCCTCTCCTGAAGCCCAGCAACGCCGAGGACAACAGTTAAGTTCTGCTTATTGTCAAGGAGCCTGGATTACCCCGATTAGTCCTGAAACCCAGCCTGCAGACCCGGAAAACACAACCTCCACTGTAACAGCCGATTATGGTCATTATGATCCAAATGGTGATTCGGTATTGGAAGGCAATGTGCTGATTGATCAGCAAGGTCGTCAAATTCGTGCTGATAAAATCACCATTGATCAAACCCAAACTTATGCCAATGCCCAAGGTCGTGTACAAATGGCACAGGGCGGTTTACTCGCACAGAGTGACCAGATCAATTACAACTTAAAAACCCAGCAAGGCGACCTGAATAACAGCTTCTACATTTCTGAAGAGCAGCATGCGCATGGCCATGCGGGAAAAATTGCCCGCACCTCAGAAAACGTGGTGGTGATGAACAATGCGACCTATAGCACATGTCCACCAGATGAAACGCCAACCTGGAAAATTCAGGCCAATAAAATTACTTTAAATAAAGAAACCGGACGTGGTGAAACACGTGGAACTAAACTTTATGTAAAAGATGTTCCTGTTTTAGCAGTACCCTACTTCAACTTCCCGATTGATGACCGCCGTACCACAGGTATTTTGACCCCAAGTTTCGGATTTTCTAATGATGGCGGTGTAGAGCTTGGAGTTCCGGTTTATTTAAACCTGGCACCGAATTACGATGCGACTGTCACTCCACGATATATTGCCAATCGTGGCGCCATGCTTGAAGGTGAATTCCGTTATTTAACGGAAAATTTTGGCTCGGGTATGGTTTGGGGTGGTTATCTAGCTTCGGATAGTAAATATAACGACCAAGACCGTAAAGATTTACATTTTTTACATAACTGGCAAATCAACGACCAGTTTTCTACCAATCTCGAATATAACTATGCATCAGATAAAGACTATTTTTCTGATTTAAATAACAATCCCAACTCCAAGACCGACTTAAACTTACGCCGTGCCTGGGAACTGAATTATAAAAATGGCATTCCGGGATTAAAGGCCCAGCTCAAGGTGGAAGATTTCCAGACACTGGACAAGACTGTTCCATCTGAAGACCGTCCTTATGCTCGTCTACCACAGTTTCTATTGAATTATAAAAATGGCAATCCATTAGGCTTGCAATATGAATTCAATAATGACACCGCTTACTTCAAAAAAGACATCTCCGATTTCAACAGTGTAACTACCGAGCCAAGCGGCACACGTATTTATAATGATTTTGCAGTCCGTTACAACTACCGTAATCCATGGTCATTTGTCATTCCGGAAATATCACTGCGTAATATCAATACTTTCTATGATCAAAACACGATTGCAGCTCAAAACATTCGCTCATCGGATGAAACAAAGTCTGTCACTGTACCGCAATTTACTTTAGATACAGGCTTAACCTTTGAAAAAGAAGGTAAATATCTACAAACGATTACCCCTCGCGCTTTTTATGCCTATTCTCCGTATAAAAACCAGGATACTTATCCAAACTTTGACTCTACCACCGCTTCTATCAATTATGATCAGTTGTTCAGCCCACGCCGTTTCTATGGTCATGACCGACTTGAAGACAACAATTTCTTATCTTTAGGTCTAAGTTATAGCCTGTTTGATGAAATTGGTCTGGAACGCTTAAAAACCAGTGTAGGCCAAAGCTTTTACTTTGAAGACCGTCGTGTCAGTCTAAATAATGAATCTGACCAGTTTGATACTGAACGTCATACCGGACCAGTCTTAAGCGTTTCCAGCCAACTATCACAAAATTTCACTATTGGCGCAAATTCAGCCTGGATGTCAAATGGTGACAATGCTCAGCGTGACTTGCAACTGTATTATACCGGCAATCAAGGCAACCTTTATAACCTAGGCTATTTCTATCGCAAAGATATTCCAAACCGACAAAAGCAATATGACCAAGTGGTTGCATCTTTCATTCAACCTGTAGCAAATAACTGGCGGATTTTAGGTCATGCTCAATATGATCTGGACAATAACGTCGCTCGCGAGTATTTATTAGGTGTAAATTATGAGTCATGTTGCTGGGGCATTTCGGTTTATGGACGCTCTTATTATAATGACCTAGATGATGTAAATGCAGATGGCGTAAATGCAAAACACGCGATTATGGCTGAAGTCAGCCTCAAAGGTTTAGGTGGTTTCAACAAAAAGCTTTCATCATTACTAGAAAACCGTATTCTAGGTTTTAATAAAATTAATCAATCTTGGACACAACGTTAATGAAGACAATACAGTTAAAACATTTTTTTAAAGCGACTGCTCTTGCTTTAGCTTTATCTTCATCAATGACTACATTCGCGCAACCCTCAGATGAAGTGGTAGCCCTGGTAGATAATAGTGTCATTTTAAAAAGTGATTTAGAACAAGGTATCGCCGAACTCAAACATCAGCTTGAAGCGCAAAAAAAACAGCTCCCGCCTGAACAGTATTTACAGCAACAGGCACTTGACCAACTGATTATTCGTCAAGCGCAACTCGAGCAAGTTAAACGCTACAATATCAAACCGAACGAAAAAGAACTGAATGAAGCTGTGCTTAAGGTCGCGGGCCAATCGGGTAGCAAGAGTTTAGAAGCATTCCAACAAAAGCTCGACGGTATTGCACCAGGGACTTATGAGTCTTTGCGTAATCGTATCGCAGAAGATTTAGCAATTAACCGCTTGCGTCAACAGGTGGTGATGTCACGCATTAAAATTAGTGATCAGGATGTAGAAAATTTCTTAAAAACTCCGCAAGGTCAAGCTGCTTTAGGCAATCAGGTTCATGTATTGCATATCCGCATTTCTGGTGAAAACAACATAGAGAAAGTGGCCAAACAAGTTCAAGCTGCTCTCAAAGAGAGTAATGATATTCAGGCCCTTGATAAAAAATTCACTGCAAATGGCATAAAAGTTGAAAGTGCCGATATGGGTTTTCGTAATCTATCCGACATCCCAGGTGAACTGGCTGCACGTGTAAGCCCGCTACAAGTTGGACAAACCACAGACCTGATTCCTGTTCGTGATGGTATCCATGTATTAAAACTGGTGGATCGTAAAGGTGCAGATCAGAAAGCGATTGTACCTCAATATAAGGCACGCCATATTTTGATTCAGCCTTCTGAAGTGGTGAGTCCGGAAAATGCCAAACAGCAAATTGACAGTATCTATAACCGCTTAAAAGCAGGTGAAGATTTTGCCGTATTGGCCTCTACTTTTTCCACTGATCCGGGTTCTGCACGCGATGGCGGTAGCTTAGGCTGGGTTAGCCCAGGTGTGATGGTGCCTGAATTCGACGCTCAAATGAAGAATACCCCTGCAGGTCAAATCAGTGCACCCTTCCAGACTCAATTTGGCTGGCATATTCTTCAGGTGACTGATACACGCCAGCAAGATATGACGGGTGAATATCAGCAACGTATGGCACGTCAAATTCTAGGTGAACGGCAATTTGATGCCGAATTGGATAGCTGGTTACGCGAAATTCGCAACAATGCCTTTGTAGAAATTAAAGATCCTAGTCTTGACCGGAAGAAAAATAAATAATTTCAGATGATTTAAATTAGCCCGAAGCCAGTTGTGTGAACAGCTGGCTTTTATATTTTCCATGATATAAAAACCCACATTCACCTCTATTTAAAATCCCAGCAAATAATTTTTAAAAACCTATCCAATGCCCATTCATTTTATTTTCTAATTTTTACGCAAAAAAAACCTCTCACAAGGAGAGGTTTTCTAAAAATTAACAATTAACGGTTATTTTCGTCGTCTTGAGAATCTTCAAATTTTGTTTCGCCTTCAAAACCTGGGTTTGCTTGACCACCGAAGCCACCTTGAGCACCAAAACCACCTTGTTGACCACCGAAGCCACCTTGACCACCGAAGCCACCAGTTTGACCGCCAAAGCCACCTTGACTACCAAAGCCACCTTGACCACCGAAGCCACCTTGACCACCGAAGCCACCTTGACCACCGAAGCCACCTTGACCACCGAAGCCACCTTGAGGCTGACCACCACCAAAGCCACCAGCGCCTTGAGCACCGGCAGGAGCACCAGCAGGACGTGGGTTACGTGCAGGAACAACTGTAGAAATGGCATGTTTATAAACCATTTGACTTACAGTATTTTTCAACAAAACTACATATTGGTCAAATGATTCAATATGGCCTTGCAATTTAATACCATTCACCAGGAAGATAGAAACAGGAATACGTTCCTTACGGAGAGAATTTAAGAACGGATCTTGTAAAGTTTGACCTTTAGACATGTTATAACTCCAAAAAATTTAAAAATCAGCGCAAAAAACTATCTTTATTTCTCAATAAAAATTATAAAAAAGATAGTTACTAAATTTTGCTTTATCCGTAACACTTTCGCAAGTCCTCTTGAGCCTGCGTGACCGTCAAATATGTTTTAAATTTATGCGATTCTTGCAAAGATCTTAACCAGGTATATTGACGTTTTGCCAGTTGTCGTGTTGCAAATAAAGACTTATCCTCCATTTCTCGTTGTTTTTCGTTACTTCTGTCACTTTTTTGTATAAATTCTAGAGCTTGTCGATAACCAACTGAGCGCATGGATGGTAAATTATCATTTAAATCGTATTTTTCAATCAGCCTTTCCACTTCATGTAAAAATCCGATATCCCACATAGTTTTTAGGCGTTGTTCGATACGCTTATGTAATTCTACACGATCAGGCAATAAAGCATGATTATGAAAAGTGTAACGATAGGGTATATTTTTGGGTTGCTCGGCTTGTAGTTTTGTAATTGGCTGTCCGGTCAGCTTAAATACTTCCAGGGCGCGGATGATGCGTTGTTTATCAGTGACTTTAAATTTCTGACCCGCTAAAACATCAACTTCACATAATTCCTGGTAAACAGCTTCCCAGCCTTCACGCTCTGCTTTAGCCTCAATTTCAGCACGTACCGCATAATCTGAACTGGGCAAATTACTCGACAATCCTTCCAATAAAGCCTTGAAATACAGCATGGTACCTCCGACTAAAATCGGAGTTTTACCGCGCGCATGGATATCATCAATCAACTCACAGGCATCTTCTACAAACTGGGCAGCCGAATACACTTCCAAGGGCGTAATTATGTCGATCAGATGATGTGGATAGCGCGCCTGTTCCTCTTTAGTCGGTTTGGCGGTACCAATGTCCATGTCCTGATAGACCAGCGCAGAATCGACAGAGATCAGCTCAAAATGACCTTGCTCATAAAGTTCACATGCCAAAGCGGTTTTACCACTTGCAGTTGGTCCCATTAAATTGATGACCGGCAATTGATTCGACATGTACAACTACTCTCCTCGAGCAAAAAGTTTATCTAATTGTGAAAGTGGAAATGCACGCCAGGTTGGACGTCCATGATTACACTGACTGGCAAATTCAGTTTGTTCCATTTGACGCAGTAAAGCATTCATTTCCGAAAGACTTAAGATACGGTGTGCACGTACAGCACCATGACAAGCCATACCTGCTAAAATTTGATCGCGCTTTTGCAGCAATCCCTGTACTTCGTCATTGGGATCGAGATCATTAAGTAATTCAGGCACTAAAGCCGCAAAATCGGCCTTGTGCAAAATAGCGGGTACTCCGCGTACAATCACCTGCTCATCACCATACTGGTCAATTTCCAGACCCAGACGTGCCAACTGTTCTTTCAGATCATCGACCCGCATGGCCTGCATACGGCTGATGCTAATCACTTTAGGAATCAGCAATTGCTGTGATGTCCAGAACTCGGGTTTATCCCATGCCGCTTTCATTTGCTGCAATACTATGCGTTCATGTGCAGCATGCATATCGACAATAATCAGGCCTTCAGTATTCTGTGCCAGAATATAAATACCATGCAACTGTGCAATGGCAATACCGAGTGGATGCTCATCGACATAAGTTGATTGTTGTTTTTCTATACTACCTAGGCTATTTGTTATAGAAGATTGAACATCCGTTTCTTCGCGTAATGGTGCAAGATAGCTTTTTAAGGCATTATTCAGCTGCTGTGAGCTTGCATAGCTATGTGCTGCTGTCGATGATGACGCATAATGCACCGTTTGCGGACTGCTGGAATTAAAATCACTGAGCAAATCCGTGGAAATTTGTGCTTCTGGTTGTGGCGTATAGGCATCTACCGCCTTATGCAGTTGAAATTGTTCCTGATAACGCGGCTGAGGTTGTAGCGAAGCCATCTGGTCTGCTTCATCTTTTTTCATTGCTAAAGCCAGCTCAGCTGTGGCCGTTTGAAATTGAGACAACTTTTCTTTAGCAAAATGCCTTACAAATTCATGAACTTCACGCTGATTTAAAAACCGGATTTCGTGTTTAGTAGGATGTACATTGACATCAATATTTTCAGGATCGACTTCTAAAAATAGCAAATAAGCAGCATGTTGATGACCATGCAGAATGCCGTCATAAGCCATACGCAAGGCATGCGAGATGGTTTTATCTTTGACAATCCGTCCATTCACATAGACATATTGTAAATCTGCTTGTGCTCTTGCATCTGATGGATGTCCTAGCCAGCCAGATAGGCGCATATTAATACTGTCGGCATCGATCCAGTAAGCATTCTCGGTAAATTGTCGGCCCAATAATTGCTGTACACGCTGGAAGCGCAGTTCACCACTATCTGCAACCGGCAAATTCAAACGAATAGTGTTGTTATGTTCTAAAACAAAACGGATATCAAAATGGGTTAGGGCCAGACGACGGACAATCTCTTCAATATGACCAAATTCAGTGCCCTGTTTTTTTAAGAACTTGCGACGTGCCGGCACATTAAAAAACAAATCCTGTACCCGAATATGGGTGCCTTTTTGCGTTGCGACCGCTTGAATTTCCTGATGATCAAAAGCCGTACCATTGACTTCAACCTGATAGCCCACTCCTTCATCGTCTTGACTGCTGCATAGGGTTAGCCGCGAGACTGCGGCAATAGAGGCCAAGGCTTCACCACGAAAGCCCAAACTGACAATGGCATGCAAATCATCTGCCGTTTGAATTTTACTGGTGGCATGACGCATTACCGCCAGAGCCAAGTCTTCAGGATGAATGCCACGGCCATTGTCAATAATTTCAATTAAGGTGCTGCCACCTTGCTCAACCCGAATAACAAGCTCCGTCGCACCCGCATCAATCGAGTTTTCCAGTAATTCTTTGACTACAGACGCGGGACGTTCAATCACCTCACCCGCAGCAATCTGGTTCGCCAGTGCAGGATTAAGGGTATGAATACGACGCAAGCTTATTACATCATCATGCATTGTTAAATTGACTCGCTAAGGCTTGTTGTAATGCTTCAGATGAGAAACTTAAAGTTGCGCTACGTGTTAGCTCATCTTCAGACTTTTCAATATTGATGATCAGATCCGGCTCTGGTATTTCATCACCACCTTTGGATGGCCATTCAAATAAAAATAGCGCATTCGGTGTTTCCAAATAGTCACGAATGCCCATCAACTCAAGTTCATAAGGATCATTTAAACGGTATAAATCGAAATGGAAGATGTCTTTTCCATGAATATTATACGGTTCTACCAAGGTATAGGTCGGGCTTTTTACTGCCCCTTTGTGCCCCAAACTTTGCAAGAAATAGCGGGTAAGCGTGGTCTTGCCTGCACCCAAATCACCAATTAAGTAAATCACGCCCGCGGTAAAATGCTGTGCCAAAACCTGTGCTAAATTTTGGGTATCGTCTTCATTGTTTAAGGCCAGTTTAAATGAATACTGCATATTACTCACGACATGATTTCAAATACCAATTATGATAGCATCGCACCGCTTTATTGCCCATGCTCGCACTTGCAAATGTGTAACTTTTCCTACATTTCCTTGTAAATATTATTCATTTTGATTAACGACAGATTGATCCAAGACAAATCACATGACCAGCACTGAATTTATTCCCCCCATGCTAGATGGCGTAAGCGCAAGCAAAGTCTTTCTCCCTAAGATTACCCCAGCACCGAACAGTGTCTTTCAATATCTATGTCAGCAGTTTCCACATATTGCCCAGAATGAATGGCTGCAACGTTTTGCCGATGGTTTAATTTATAATGCCTGCGGTCAGCTACTAAACTGTGATGCGCCTTATACCGAAAATAGTCATGTGTTTTATTACCGTTTTTTAACTCATGAAATACCTGTTCCTTTTGAACATGAAGTTTTATTTGAAAATGAACACTTGCTGGTGGTCGATAAACCACATTATTTAACCATCAGTCCGACCGGACAATATGTGCAAGAAACTTTGCTGGTGCGATTAAAAAAACAGACTGGCAATGAGTTTTTAACTCCGATTCATCGGCTAGACCGCGAAACTGCAGGTGTGGTTTTATTCTCCAAACAAGCCTCTACACGTGCAGTTTATCAGGAGATGTTCGCCAGACGTGAGGTGAAAAAAACCTATCATGCTATTGCACCGTTTCATGCCGATTTAGCATTTCCCTGTTATACACGTTATCGCATGGAAAAAGGCCAACCGTTCTACACCATGCAAGTGGTTGAAGGAACAATAAACAGTGAAACAGAGATTGATTTAATCGAGCATGATGCAGCATGGGGAAAATATGAGCTAAGACCAACCACTGGAAAGCAGCACCAACTTCGCGTGCACTTAAACAGTTTGGGTATTGCCATTAAAAACGATCCCTTTTATCCGACCGTACAACACAAAAGGGAAGATGATTTTTCTGCTCCACTTCAGCTTTTAGCCCAGCATATTGCTTTTTTTGATCCTCTTTCCCAGCAGGAGATGGCTTTTTCATCTCATTTTGATCTGACATTGTAATATGCTTGTCATTACAAATTATTTTGGTAAATATGGTGTATGAATATTGAAATTACATTAGATTTGATTAAAATAAATGCTGAAAAGTTAAGTAATTAGACGTATTTAAAAAATCATGAGAAAAACCGAAGTTTATCAAATACGACTTGATTCCCAAGAAAAAAAACATGCTTTTGCGGTGTTTAAACAATTGGGCATTACGCCAGCACAAGCAGTACGACTATTTTTCAGACAAGTCGTATTAACAAAATCCATTCCTTTTTCTATTGAAAATCAAAATATTAATCTTGATCAACTGAATAGAATCCGCAAATTAAAGCAACAGCAAACAGAATTAAATCTGCCCGTTGATCAAGGCAGGGATATAGATCAGGAATTTGATCTGGATGATGATCATTTAGACTTGTTTGAAGAGCTGAATGCGATTTTGGGCGAAAGTGACAAAACTTAACAGTGTCGCATTTACAAACAAAATTTAGAAAAAATCTTATATAAACTTAGGTATGCTTCATGCAAAGACAATAAAAAAGCATGGAGTATCGCATGATCGTAAGACGCGCAACTTTAGAAGATTTACATCCCCTTGCTGTTTTATTCGATGAATATCGCCAATTTTACGGTGCTTCTTCCAATCTTGATTTATCTTATCAATACTTAAAACAACGTTTTAAAAACCAGGAAAGTATTATTTTTATTCACGTGAAAGATGATGTCTTTACCGGTTTTATTTTACTGTATTTGGGTTTTTCTTCAGTATCGTGTTCCATTTATTATATTCTGGATGATGTTTACGTCACCCCAACTTATCGTCGTCAGGGTTCCGCTAAACAACTGATTGATACTGCTATTTTATTTGCCCGTCATGAAAATGCGATTCGTATTAGCCTGGAAACACAAAAAACCAATTATAAATCACACCAGCTGTATGAAAAAATGGGTTTTGTCAAAGATAATGAATTTCAAATTTATCATTGTTTCCTTAAATAACGATTAAACCGTCATTCGTGTCTTGGCCAGTTCCACCTGTGCGGCGCTGAGATAGATCCACTGCCCTTCTTCCAGATCAGTCAATTCCAATGCACCAATTTGTTGACGATGTAATTGCTCAACTTTATTGCCTACCGCCGCCAGCATTCGTTTCACCTGATGATAAACGCCCTGATGAACGGTAAACTGCAATTCATTTTCTGCAAGTTGCACAAGCTCCGTTGCAGCAAAAATACCTGATTCGTTGCGTAGTTCCACGCCCTGCTCCAGTTGCTGGATTTGTTGTGCTGTCACAGGATCAGCCGTATGCATGCGGTAAACTTTCGCGACATGTTTTTTCGGATGGGTTAAGGCTTGTAAAAATTGTCCATCATCGGTAAGTAATAACAGTCCACTAGTATCCTGATCCAGACGTCCTACACATTGCAAGCCACGATTCATCAACACATCATCAAACAAATCGAATACGCTAAAATGATGGGTGGCCTGATGTGAACACTCATAACCTTGCGGCTTATTTAAAGCAATATAAACCTTTTCCCGATAATCAAACGTTTCGCCATAGACGCTAAAAGCTAAATCTTTTAAATCCAGTTTATGTTTTGGATTGCTGATGACTTCACCGTGAATGGCAATCGCTCCGTTTTTAATGAGCTGCTGGCAATGTTTACGCGAACCAAAACCCTGGGATTGCAACATCTTTTCCAACAACATAGACCTGACCTTTTACTCTCACGGAATGCGCATTCTATACTGAAATGAGGGCTATTTTTATTGTTCCTGCTTTTTCCGGCAAATCTTCCATCAAAACCTTATACAATAGCGATGATTTATAAATTTCTCCCTTTAAATAATGTCCCATCTAGATTTAAACCTGATTGTTCTACTGGTGTTATTGGCCTGTGGTATCTTTAGCCATAATAGTGCCGTGACCATTGCTGCAGGTGTGCTGATTGTTTTTCGCATTACCCCGCTGAATGAATATTTTCCTTATCTGCAACAACATGGGTTAAATATTGGCATTATTATTTTAACCATTGGTGTGCTTACGCCGATTGCCAGTGGCAAAATTCCCGGCGATGCCATTTTAAAATCCTTCTTAAGCTTTAAATCATTGCTTGCCATCGCCATTGGCGTACTGGTCGCATGGTTGGGTGGACGTGGAGTGAAACTGATGACCAATCAACCCGATGTGGTTGCAGGTTTACTCATCGGAACAGTTGCAGGCGTTGCAGTATTACGTGGTGTTCCGGTAGGTCCTTTAATTGCCGCCGGGATACTAACCCTGTTTATTGGACATTCTTAGATTCTCAAATCTTAAGCCTGCAAATCAGCACTTATAGGTCTTCACCTCAAGAACTAGGCAGCTTTTCGAAATAAAATGCTGGTTAAAATCATGCCAATCAGAGACAGTGTTGCCATTAAAATTCCCACCCAAAACCACGAGCCTGTGGCCAGTACAATTGAGGCAATTAGAGGCGGCAACAGAAATTGCGATGTGGCGGAAAATTGCAAGACCAACCCGATTGTGGTGGTAATGGCAATTGGCTTTGCGGAAAAATTTAACACTTGAGAAAACACAACCGCTGCTACCAAACCGCCAAATAATGAAAAGCTCAAAACCAATATAAATTGCAGAATAAAGGGCAAGAATTCGCGTAATAGATAAAAACTCAGGGCACATACCATTAAGTTAGCAAAACCGGTTTGGACTAAAGTTTGAGGCCGAAAACCACGCTGTAACAGTAAGCCACAGGTAAAGGTACCAATGGCATTGGCAATTGCCACCATAGCAGTTAAGGCACCTGCCATTGCTAAAGAAATTTGATATTGCTGATAAATACTGGGTAAAAAACCGACCAAACCAAACCATTGCCCAGCATATACACCAAAAATAATGGCCAGAATCCACGCGGGAGGATGTTTTAAAGTCATTTGAATTAAATCGAAAATCGCAACTGACTGGGTATGAGTTTGCGCTGTGGGAATAATCACGTAAATCACACAGGCCAAGGCGAGCGATAATAAGCCAAAACAAATCCAGACCCCTTGCCATCCGATGCTATTGAGCAGAAAGGGAGTACATAACAAGCCTATTCCCATCCCGCCTCCCATATAGGCGCTCCACAGCCCCATCTTGGCTTGCAACTGCTCAACAGGAACCAATTGGCGGACAAAAGCAGGACCACTTAAAGTAATCAGTAAAAATCCAAAACCTTCTACCACACGCAGTGCCAGCAACGCCGAGAATTCCTGCACAAAACCACCTGTGAAACTGGCGAATGCGAGTAAACTCAAGCCCAATAGTACACAGCATTTTAAGCCAATTTTAGCGGTATAACTGCCCAGCACGAGTGCCATGCACATACCAGCAACTTGCACCAAGGACAATAAAAAACCGGCTTGCACCAAACTGATGCCTAACTCGGTTTGTAGTACAGGAACCGCAGGTGGCAATTTCCCGACATGCATAGCAGCGACAAATCCTGCTGCAATAATCCATAAATCTTTGCTCAGCCAATGCACGGAACTCACAACCCTCTCCTTCAGCGATTCCAGCGCCAGACTAGCAAGAATAAAAACGATTTTTTATCGTTGATTTATATCCACTTAGAACTTAGAACAATCAGTCTGGTATTGACTCATTCCATTAGAAATTTCATCTGGAGTTTTGAACCTGTGCAAAATTCAGCACACCCTTTTAAACAGAATAATACTGATTACGCTTTTGCGAGAATTTAGCCAGTTGCTTTAAGAAACCTTCAAAATAACTTTTCTCTTTCTCTTCAGTTCTATAGCCCGCATACAAAGTACGGCGCAAACCTGTAGAAGATACACAGTCTAAACGGCGTGAAGTCACCCAGCCTTTTTGCTCATATTCATTTACCACCCAGTCTGGAAGTGCCGCAATACCGCGACCACTGGCCACTAGTTGAATTAACATCTGAGTTAAATCCGTGGTTCGGACCTGTTTCGGCTGAATATTCGCAGGAATAAACAGTTTCGCCATGATGTCTAAACGGTGTTTATCGACCGGATAAGTAATTAGGGTTTCATCAGCCAATTCTTGTACGGTGATGCGTTCGGCACGAACTAAAGGATGGGTATTGGATAAGACTAACCGCGATTCATATTCAAAAATCGGGAAATATTCAATACCTTTTAAAGCAATCGGATCTGCGGTAATCAGCAGATCAAATTCTGCATTTTGCAGCAGTTCATGCGGATTGGCTTCAAAACCTGAAGCAAAATCCAGGTCTACATCCGGATATAAATGACGATATTGATTGAGTAATGGCATCAACCAGTCAAAACAGCTATGACATTCCGAAGAGAAAATAATTCGCCCTGTTTGCCCATGTACAATGCGGGTAATGTCGGTTTGGGTAATCTGGATTTGCGGCAATACATCATCTGCCAATTTGAGTAATCGCTGCCCCACATTCGAAAAAGTCACCGGACGGCTACGACGATTCACCACTTCTACCCCATACCAATGGTCCAGTTCTTTCAGTTGATGGGAAATTGCAGATGGCGTTAAACACAGGTCATTGGCAGCAGCCACCAGTGAACCATGCTCACGTAAGGCAGTTAAAGTTTTTAAATGGCGAATTTCTAGCATGAGCAAGGGTCCAGCAAAACATCGTTTTGCCCTTGCGCAAGACTTACAGCTAGGCTGGAAGTGCGAAGGACAATAAAAAACAGCTTTGCCTGAGCGCAAGACGAGAAGCTATGCTTCGAGTGGCAAGAACCAGGCAAAACTTAAAATAAATGAAAACCATGAATTTGACTGTATTTTTTTCTATTTATCTGAAAACGAATACTCAAATTCAGCAACTCATAAATGAATATAATTCACTATACCATGGAATTCATTAGCCTGTTTCATGTTTGATTTTATCCGATGATGTTTTCAACAAAAGTGATCTGTCTTTAAAAACATCATGGCCACTGCTGTCCCATAGTTGAAGTCCATGTGTTAAATTCGCGAGTGTGGCAGGGATGCCACACATTCCCCATTCCTTGCGCTGCGTTTTAAAGCAGTGCTTAAAACTGGCTCAGGATGTTGTGTATGGGGAATAAAGACTTTTCTTGCGAACTTCAAAATATATTTTGAGTTCTCATTTTGGTCTGTCAAAAGTAGGGTTTTAGCCTACACAAAGCCATTTAAATTTCTAAAGAAAAGACAAGGCTGTGAAAAATATAAATATCAGATACTTAAAGATAAAAAATCATTATGCTGATTCAATACTAAAATAAAATTCAAATTATGGAACAGCAATAGCATCATGGCTCTTATTTTTCATATTTTGGGCTATGCCCGTATTGGGGCAAAACGCGAACTTAAATTTGCTGAGCAAAGCTACTGAAAAGGCAAAACCACACCAGCGAATTTTTTGGCTACAGTACAAGCAGTTTTTAGCGTCAAATTGGCAGTCTCAAATCGGAAACTGATCTACCTTAATCGCTGTGGGTAAATTTTTTATCACCGTATTGTGACGCATGCGGTACGTTTAAAAATATGCTTGTGAATGTTGTTCAGATGATGCTGACATCGATGTATATAAAACCACTTTAAAATTCGTGGATGGGCAGAAACTAAAACAGCGCGGGCAACTTTGGTTGAAATGGCGAAAGAAGTTCGTAAAGAACTGGAAGCTGAAGCAGCATAATCTATAGAGAAGAGCCATAGATTTTCAAAAAAGAGAGTAAAGTAAAGATAGCTCCTTTATAGGGACTATTTTTTATCATCAAATTCATGATGAGCTAGCTAAATTTATAATATTGTCCGGTACTAAAATCATACAGTCTGATGGTCGAGCCTGAAATGGTGATTTCATAATAACTTGAGTTGCCATAATGATAACCTTCGTATTTTTTTATGCCTTTCTTTTTTAAACTGATAAATTCGCTATGACCATAATCGTAGAGGTTAAATTCCCGACCAGTGTTTCGTCCCTCAAAAACCGCTGACCGCTGGTAATCATACAGTTTTGCTTCTTGTGCATTTACATTACCGCTGATTTGAGGATATGCACTTTCATTATAATCATAAATATTTGATTTATGATTGCCAAATTCCAGCTTGGCCACCACTAAGGCAAGCGCTGCTCTTTGATACTGTTTCATATATTTTCCTTTGAGTTTTTATTATTTTAAGTCAGTGAAAAAATCATCCTGTTTTTTTCACTTTACAAACTGATCTAGATTGTTGTTATTCAGAAACAACATAACAAATTATTTTTCTGACTCAAAGTGATAATTGTTATGAGACTTTACATTTGCCCATATTCTTGCTTGTACTCGCAGCAACATAGACATTCAAATCTGTCATGGACACAGCCATTCAGTAACGAATTATTAGAAATAATTTATCCTTAAACACAAGCTTGATCAGCAATTTCATGGAAGAGTTTAAGCATTAGATCTCTTTCATAAATCAAAAAATGTTCAATATTAGATTTTTTTTAAATCATCACGGCCTCAGTTGATTGATTTAGTTTTTTTACCTTTTCGTAGGCAATCTCTCTACTTTTGAAAGGTCAAAATGAGGATCTCAAAATATATTTTGAGTCCGCAAGAAAAACCTTTTATTTCCCATACACGACATCCTGAGCCAGTTTTAAGCCCTGCTTTAAAATGCAGCGCAAGGGATGGGAAACGTGTGGCATCCATGCCACACTCATGAATCTAATATCGACTAAAATCTATTTTCAATTTTGGCTTTACGAACAAGTTTTAGTTTCTAAAATGATTTATGAAAGAAGTCTATTATTAGCTATTTTTTAATCCGGTAATTTTTTCCCACAATGTGGGCAATAGGCATATTGCTCGCGTTCTTGCTTCAATGCTTCTTCTCGTTGCTCGCGCAGCAACTGGAAAATAATATTGCGCGTTTGCTCTGAAGTGAGTCCCACCTCTTTACGCATACTTTCTATTTTTTCCTGATCATTGAATAGATCAATTTCAGAACTTTGCAATAACTCTCTAAATTTTAATTCCAGATTCTGCTTACGCTGTTCCAGTTCATAGGTCAGGCCGGTTGCCAAGATACCTGCCGGTAAAGCGGCCAGCCCCACGCCTAAAATGGTAATCAGTGCGCCCAGAAAACGACCTAATGGCGTGATAGGCGTAACATCTCCATAACCCACAGTGGTCAGGGTCACCACTGCCCACCACATTGAGGCAGGAATTGAAGTAAACACATCAGGCTGAGCTTTACTTTCTACCACGTAAATACAGGCGGCAGCCATCACAATCATGATGCTTAAAATAAAGAGGACCGCCTGAAAAGACCCTTTTTCACGTTCAATCACGCGTAATAGAATTTGTAGGGAGACAAAATAACGTGTCAATTTTAACAGTCGCATGAGCCGTAAAATTCTCAAGAAGCGTAAATCAATAGGCACCCAGAAATTAATATAAGCCGGCAAGATGGCAAATAAATCGATGATTGCTGCACCACTTTTGACCCAGTTCAGGCGATTCTTCCAAGCACTATAAAAGGGATTTTCTTCGGCAACTGACCAGAAACGGAGTAAATATTCAAACGAAAAAATGAAGATAGAAAAGTATTCGAAAAAATCGAAAAATGCTGCATAGGATTGATACACGTCATTTACCGACTCCAATAATACAGCTGCCGCATTACCCAGGATCAGTAGAATTAAAAAATAGTTGATCGTCCGACTAAACCTGGTTTCGTAGTCTTCATTATGTAAATTGTTATAAACGAATTTTCTTAGTGTATACCACGTGCTAAATGCCATAGCCGTACATATTGTAATTTAAAGGCTGTAGTTTAACCCAAGTTTGCAAAGATGTAATGAGTGAAAAATCATAGTGTATTTGTCACTCACTAATTTAGCATTACTTTAATTTATTCAAAAAATTATTCAACAAAAAGTAGCGCCAGACGAACCTGGTCATAACCCATACGCGGACTGGTCGCCTCAACAATCGGACGCAGCTTAATTACCCCATCTTCACTGAAATGTTCCGGACTTTGACGCTTCATTAAGCGTTTATAAATTTTTCGTACTTGCTCTACAACTTCTTCACCTGGATGAGCCACCGAAATATCTAACCCTTGTTCTTTATGCAGTTTCGCCAGATGATTAATAATGGTCGCTGGTGTTAAACCACGCTCTACGGCAATATCCTGAATTTCATAGCCTTCTTCAAAAAGTTCCCGTGTTTCATCCAGTGTAGCCGTGGCATAATTGGTTTTACCGCCACTCTTGGCAATTTTCTTTTCATTACGCTGAATTTCAGTTTCATTCAGGGTACCGCCACAATGACGGATAAAGGCCTTATGCTGCGGGCTTAAATCGATCAGTGCAAAATGATTTTCCGCTTCTTCTGACAATTCCTGAAAACGGCGATCGGCCTTAATAGCCAAACTATCCAGTTCCAGCGCCTGAGTATTCATACCTAAAAGTTTCAAGCCATTTAAAGCTTTTAAACGTGATAAAGCCACATAGCCCTGACCTTTCTCAAAGGTATGCGCCAGGTTGATTTCAGCCGCTTCCAGAGTCATGCCTTGTGACTTATGAATGGTAATGGCCCAAGCCAGACGTAATGGAATTTGCTGAAAGCTGGCAATGGTTTTACCGGCATCATTATCGACCGACCAGGTTTCAGGCTCAACCACCAGTACCGTACCATCGGTCAATTTTACTTTTGGCAAAATGCCGTGTTCATCATCTTCTTCAAAGCCAATCACTTCGCCCAAACTGCCGTTGATATAGCCCATATCAAAGTTGTTTTTCACAAACATCACTTTGGCATTTTTCTTTAAGGTGAGATTTTCAGGCGCACGAACTGAAGATTTCAAAGTTTCGATCAGCTTGTCATTGCCATCACACACCGCATCAAATTGACGTCCATCTGCATCAATGGCATTCAAATGCTTAAAGTTGATGCTATCCACATCCATATTGTGGGTATATAAACGGGTAAAGGTTTCGCCAATATCCTGATGACGGGTTTGTTCCAAGGCCTGAAGATGCTCGGTGCTAATGCTCTGACTACGAATGGCATTCAAGATGTCATTTAAATAGTCATTGCCCTGACGGTGTTGCTCGGTCAGATAACAGACCCGAAATTTCGCCTCAACCCAGGCATCCGACATAAAGCAAAATTTGTCACGGTTGCGTTCGTCATTTTTACCTACCGGCGGTAACTGGAAAAAGTCACCTGCGACAATCACCTGAATCCCGCCAAAAGCTTCATCACTTTCTTTAAAATATTTTAGAACCTGATTGACCAGATTCAGCTGCTTGGCATGCAGCATGGAAATTTCATCAATAATCAGTACCTGGGCATTTTCCAAATGCTCTTTTAGGTATTTGCGTTCCTTCATGTTTTTCAGGTCGGCATCTGCCAGAAAATCCTTGATGCCAATTCCGGCCCAGGTATGAATGGTCATGCCATTCATATGCGTTGCCGCAATGCCTGTGGATGCGGTAATGGCAACCGGCACTTTACGCGCTTTCAAATAATTGATGTACTGATTGAGTGTATAGGTTTTCCCTGCACCAGCCGAACCTGTTAAAAAGACATTTTCGCCTGCTTTTAAAAGCTTGAGTGCAGTTTCTTGTTTCATAAGACCTATAACCATAAATTAACGGCTATAGCCTACCGATTTTTTCCCTAAAAGTTAAGCCCAGAAAAAAGTTTAGCGACAGCCACTGTCACTTAAATGGCGCAAATTGCAGGTTTAACCAGGAGATAAATTGCAGCGCGATATTCACAAAAAGGTATTCAGTTTTTTTATTGTGCGGATATTCCAGCTGGTCATAGATCAATTGACCATCCCGCAGGTAACAGCCTAAAGTCATATGCAGCTTGCCGGTTTGCGAGACCATATGAAAAGCCACATACTCTCTTTCAATAATGCGCTGTGCATAGCTTGCCGCCAGACAATTCTGACATCTATGCGACTCTTCAATAAGACGGTCCAGATCTGTCAATTCTTCAAAGCTCCAGCTGGAAAAGTGCATGACTTTTTCTGGCATCACCGGTTGCCATACCACGAGTGCATAATTTTTCTTGAGCTGGCTGATAATTTCCTGCTTTTGAATGTAACTATGCCAATCCGTTGCCTGATGATAAAACCCGATCCAGCTGGTACTTTTTGGTACAGACTGGTTATCCTTAAAAAATTCGACCAGATAATCCCGCACATAGGAATCAAACACAGACACCCGGATGTGCCGACTACGCAAATAAAACACCTGCCGGAACTCATCCAGCTGCATTTTGTAGCGCTGCAAAACCGTATAAAACTCACGATTTTGATGGGTTTCCGGCCGGATATACGCCATTAAATCATGACTAAAATCTTGGGTGATTTTATACAGATGCAGCATATAGGCTTGCATCACCCGACTTAGGCGCAAATAGATTTTTTTAACGGTTTGTTCATTGCCTTTGCTGACATTACGCATGAGTTCCATCCATTCATCCAGATATAAAATGGAAGGGCTAATGGCAATGCGATGATCATCCAGCGCTTGATCTTGCCCTTTCAGCACCACACTATAATTATATTCATGCTCAAACCAGGCTTCCTGCATGGCAAAATAGTGGCAGCTATGAATAAACATGCGGGCTGAACAATGCTGAAAGTACTGCAAGGTGGCCAGAATGACTTGCGAATGAACCTGACTGCTATCGACAAAACTTAGGGCCGTGACTGCTACCCGCACACTGCTCTGTTGAATATTGCGGCTCAACCAGTCCAGAACCTCCGTAGACTGTTTAAACAGCCAGTTTGCCGCACGCGGATAATCAAATAACGGTAATTTTGCTACTTTCTTTTGCCAGACCACGGTCGAAGCATCGAGGAAATTCTGCTTAGAAAGTAAATCATCACGCTGCCAAAGTTCACGCCGCATTAATCGCACAAAACCAAGTAAGGCAGGTTGCTCCTGGGCATGCCGATAGAGCAACTGGATATCATCCTGATGCTCCATTAACTCATGCAAGTTAAAGCGCTCTTCAAATGAAAGCGCCATAATGCGATACATGGCCGCAGGTAAAAACTGCGCAGCACTAAAACAAAACTCATCCAGTGCTTCGATTAAGGACTGGATGGGTAAAAATTCATCGCCATAAACCCTTTGCACGGAACAGATCTCTTGCAACAGCTGGATCACCGCTTCAGGCAATGCCTTTTTATTCACTACAGAATCAGTCAATACAGCAAAAGAATAAATATTGGCTTTCATCATTAGCTGATCAATAATTTCAGCTTCCGGCAATGAAAGATTTTTCAAATAAGAGCTCACTCGCTCTGCTCCATGCACCCACAGGTACACTTGATCCAGCAATAGCTGTCGCAGCTGTTGGGATTTTTGTCGCAAATAGAGTGAATGTTGCGGCTTTAAATCATTGGTTAGAAAGTACAGGTCATGCAGAATAAATTCTTCTAATAATTCAGCTTTCTGCCCCAAGTAGGTAAAATCACAGTGCAAAATGCTTTTCAGGCCCGACTCTGGTGCATGAAATTGCAGTTGAAATAGACCATTAGCGACTTGTACAACATGGCGCTCCTGATCGATCCGAAACATATTTTGCGCATTCAGATGTCCCACCAAATGCAGCTGATCTTGAAAAATATCATTTAAACTTTTAGAAATTCTGAGTAACTGTTTCGCAATCTCTTGATATTGCGGTACTAAACTTTCCTGTTCCATACTCGCCCCAAATTAAACTTATCAGTCTGGATAAATTATCGCCTCATCCAGATAATGTATGCTGACTTTAGAATTTAATCAAACTTGCTCGATAATCATCCTAGTTTGATTGTTTAATAATTCATTAGACTTCATAAATCATTTTTCAAATACTTCAAGCCACTGTTAAATCTAAAATTTAAATAGGTTTTTAGCAGGTATTAGAGCCATGACTGTGGCATGGATGCCACACGTTTCCCATCCCTTGCGCTGCATTTTAAAGCAGTGCTTAAAACTGACTCAGGATGTCGTGTATGGGAAACAAAAGGTTTTTCTCGCGGACTCAAAATATATTTTGAGTTCCTCATTTTGACCTGGCAAAAGTAGAGGCAATGCCTACACAAAGGCATAAAAAATGAATCAATCAAATGAGGCCGTGCTGATTTTAAAAAATCAAATATTAAATATTTGTAAATTATCCATTATAAAAAACTATAGAAATAAAAGATTCACCGAGCCTACTCAAACTCTCTCAACTTCACGCTGTTGTTTTAAATGAGCCAATCAATCCTGCATAGATTTGCTGCTGGATTTGGTCACGAAAATCCTGTAATTGCTGCATATCTTCAATATGCGCTAAATTTTGTCGTGGCATAAACTGAAAATAAAAAGCTAAGCGTTTTGGAATCATATTTTTAGGCAATGATGGAATCACATCACCATGCCTCAGCAGTTTATCCAGCTGTGGAACCTTGAGCAGTTTCTGGAACCAGTGACTCTCCACAATAAGATTGGCATCAAAACCCAGTTCAAAGATTTCATCTCCGCCTAGCGCTGCAAACGGAACAATATCATAGTTAAATTCTTGCGCCAGTTTTAGGAAACCGTAACGCTGTTTCCAGATCAACTGATAAGCCTCACCTTTTCTTTTCAATACCTCGCGCCCACCACCAGGAAAGACCAGAATAGAATAGCCCTGTCGCATCGCTGCACGGATATACTCCTTTTCACCGTCCACCGCACCAAATTTCTTAAACAGGGTGCGCCAACCCGGCAAATAAAAATGGCCATGATCAGCAATACTGACCACAGCCACTTTATGATGATTATATAAATAATCAATCAGCATCGGTGAATCAAACACCCCTATAGAGTGTGATTCCCGACATACATTGCAGGTTGAGAAGCATATATATGTTCAGCACCAACAAAGGTTGGCGTGAAATACAGTCTGGACAAGGTACTTAGACGCTTGATCCATCTTGCATCATGCTCAACCTGCAATATATTGTTCCTTATTCAACAACGTGTTTTTGCACAAGAACCGAACCTACAGAATAACCTGCACCAAATGAGCAAAGTACACCGTACTCGCCATCATTCACTTCATGTGCAGTACGGTGCAATGCAATGATCACACCTGCAGAAGAGGTATTGGCAAATTCATCCAGAATAATTGGCACGAGGGAACGGTCCGCATCTTTACCTACCACATATTTTAAAATGAGGTCATTCATGCTGGCATTGGCTTGGTGCAACCAGAAACGTTTAACGTTAGTGGGCGCAATTTCATTTTTCTCAAGTTGCTTGGTAATGATTTTAGCAACCAGTGGACACACTTCTTTAAACACTTTACGACCGTCTTGACGGAACAATTTGTCGTCCACCACCGCATCTTCACTACGGTTTAAATAACCGAAGTTGTTACGGATGTTGTTTGAGAATTGGGTAAACAAATGCGTATCTACAATATCAAAACCAGTTTTAATGGTCGTATCTTCAATAATCGATGCGGTAGCCACATCACCAAAAATGAAGTGACAGTCACGTGAACGGAAATCCGTATGACCAGAAGTAATTTCCACATTCACCAACAATACACGGCGCGCACCGCTTCTGATTGCATCCGCAGCCTGTTTTAAACCGAAGGTTGCAGCAGAACAGGCAACGTTCATGTCATAGGCATAGCCTTGAATGCCCAAAGCAGTTTGAATTTCAATCGCTACAGCAGGATAAGCACGCTGGATGTTTGAACATGAAAGAATGACCACATCGATATCTTCAGCGGTAACACCGGCATTTTCCATCGCCTGTTTAGCGGCAGTTACGCCCCATTCCGCTTGAATAGAAAGTTCGTCATCGCTGCGTTCACGTAAACGTGGATAAAGACGCTTAGGATCGAGCACACCTGATTTTTCAGCAACATAACGGCTTTTAACACCGGATGCTTTTTCAATAAATTCTGCATCTGAACCGCGACGCGCTTCAATCTCACCCGCTGCAATTTTGTCCGCGTTGTCGTGGTTAAACTGTTCCACATAAGCATTTAAACTTGCAACCAATTCATCATTGCTAATGGATTCTTCTGGATGATAAAGACCGGTACCGGTAATACGAATGCCCATGTAAAACTCCCGTTAATTTTGCGCTCTGTTAATTAATGCCCAATTGATTCCATACTTTTTGCAGGCGGGTTGGAGAAACCGGCATTTTTGTTTTCATTGGTTGTGAGAACAGGGAAATACGAAATTCTTCGACCATAAAGTACAGATCTTTCAGGCGAGCGTCATTTTTAAACTTAAACAATTTTTCCATCCATGGGTCAACTTGCTCAATGGCAGAATTATCCCTTTGCAGGTTATTGGGCAAGCGTTCTAGACGCAAGACCAAAGCCTTTAAATAGCGTGGAAATTCTTGCCATATATCGGAAGATTTGACATACACACAGTTGGAAAGACTCATTAAATCAAGCTGATCTTCAAGATCATCAATATTTTTTCCAAAGATAGAATCGTCTAAAACCAACAATTTCCGACGAATATCCTGCCACTGGATATAAATATCGCTCAGTATAGATAATGCCACTTGACCATGAGTTAGGAAAGATTTTTTTACATTTAAAATCAAGTTTTGAAACTCTTCAGCATTGACAGGAAGATCATTTATTGTCATCTGAAGTGTGGCATAAACTAACATCTGCTCCAGTTGGGCCTTATCACCCAGAGGCGAATAAGCCAAAGCCAGCGGTTTGGAAATCTGTTTTTTCAGTTGTCGAACCAAATCACCCAACTGCATATAAACCAGTCGAATCACCCCTTCACGATGCTGTTTAATGGCTTCAGCCTGATCATTAAAGGTTTGAATCACCACGCCAGATTCATCTTTGGCATCAAGTGCTGCAAATGTTTTGGTCGGTACCAAAGCCTGATATTGCTTCACTACCACACCAGTGATTTTCTGTGAGGCCTCAAAAGTAAAATTGTCGGGGAAAGTTTTAAACTCACCTTTCAGCTGTTTGACCGGACTATGAGTTTCTGTACGGCAACGCGCCTTAAGTTCCGCCAGATCACGGCCTTTTTCAATTACTCGGCCTTTTTCATCAATCACTTTAATGAACGGCAATAAATACTTGTCAATCCGCTCAAAGGAAAAATCTTTTTCACTGACCTGATCACCACGTAGCTGAAAAGCCAAGAAGCTGAAAATATGCTGGCGTAAATTTACCGCATCTATTGCTTTCATCAGCTTACGTGCTGTGTCCGGAATCGGTACCAGATTACGGCGCTTGTCTTTAGGCAATGATTTTAATAGTGCTTCAATCAAATCTTCACGCCAGCCCGGAATGCCCCATGACCAGATGTTTTCATCGACCTGTGGCAATGCCTGTACTGGAATTTTAACCGTTGCCCCATCTTCATCATGGCTCGGATCAAAACGGTAGCTCGTTGCCAGACGCAAAGCGCCATTATGCAAATAATCCGGAAATTGCTGGGTGGTTGGTTGGTCATTTATCCACAGCGCATCATCTTCCACAAATAAATAGCGTGGATATTGCGGCTCGACCGTGGCACGCCAGTCTTCAAAACTACTGCGGCTGGCGACTTCTTGCGGCACTTTCGAAGCATAGAACTGATAGATGGTTTCTTCATCCACCACTAGGTCACGACGACGCAGCTTATCTTCAACCCGTTCGACTTCTTCCAGCTTGAGTAAATTATGTTTTAAGAATGGTGGCGTAATGCCCAGATTGCCTGTGGTTAAAGCATCGCGCAGGAAAATTTCATGTGCCGCAGCCTGATCAACTTTTTCATAATTCATCAAACGTTTCGGTTCGATAATTAAACCAAACAAGGAAATCTGGTCATAAGCGTTGACAATCCCGGCTTTCTTCGACCAGTGCGGCTCGAAATAGTGATGCTTGAGCAAGTCACGCGCAGCCAGCAAAATCCATTCCGGTTCAATTTTGGCCAAAGTTCGCAGATAAACCTGTGAGGTTTCCACCATTTCAAAAGCCATCACCCACGGCGTATTGGTCTTATGCAAGGTTGATGCCGGGAAAATCCGTGCTTTTTGTTGGCGTACTGCCATGAATACATTACGTTCATCGGTCTTGTTGGCAATAAAGGAAAGCAAACCGGTCAGTAAAGCGCGGTGCAGATTCTCATAGCTGGCTTTTTTATCATTGAAAGATAGTTTTAATCCCTGCGCCAGCTCAGATAATTGCTCATGGGTCTTTTTCCATTCACGTAAGCGTAACCAGCTTAAGAAATGCTGCCGTGCAAAATTACGACGTTTGTTTTCATTCATCGATGCCCGGTTATTTTGCAAGGTTTCCCATAACTTGATGTAGAACAGGAAATCAGAATCCCCTTCCTTAAATAAGGCATGTTTCTGATCGGCTTGCATCTGTTTATCGGCCGGACGTTCACGTGGATCCTGCACAGCCAAAGCTGCGACAATAATCAGTACTTCATTCAGCACACCAAAATGTGCGCCACCCAAAATCATGCGTGCCAGACGTGGGTCAATCGGCATCTTCGCCATTTGTTGACCGATTTTGGTTAAGAAACCTTCCCCTTTAGAAAGTCTCCCTTTCTCAAAGGGAGATTTAGAGGGATTTTCTTTTTCTTCTTCAACTTTAGGAGAATTTTTCTCATTCATCGCCCCAAGTTCAATCAGCAGCTTGCGACCATCATTGACCAAACGATGATCAGGTGGCTCAATAAAATCGAAACTTTCCAAATCTCCCAGATTCAGACTTTGCATCTGCAAAATTACCGAAGCCAGGTTGGTTCGTTTAATCTCGGGTTCGGTAAATTCAGGACGGCTTTGGAAATCTTCCTCACTATACAGCCGGATACAGACACCCGGTGCAATACGACCACAGCGACCTTTACGCTGGTTGGCCGCCGCTTGAGAGACGGCTTCAATTGGCAAACGCTGTACCCGTGAACGATAGCTATAACGTGAAATACGTGCAAAACCGCTATCAATCACATAGCGGATATTCGGCACAGTCAGCGCCGTTTCAGCCACGTTGGTGGCAATAATAATCCGTCGACCACCACCACCAGTACTGAAAATCTTTTGCTGCTCTGCTATGGCTAAACGTGCATATAAAGGTAAAATTTCGGTATGTCGTGGACCATGCTTTTGCAAGATTTCTTGCAGTTCACGAATCTCCTGTTCGGTACTGGCAAAAATCAGGATATCAGCATGTTCGGGATGGCCTTTTTGCTGGGCATCGGCAAAGCATTCTTCTACCGCTTGCACCACTGCACGCGGCAGGTTTTCTTCAAAGTCGTCAAACTCATCATCATCACTACCGCCAATGCTCATTTCCGAAACAGGACGATAACGCACTTCTACAGGAAAACTACGACCTTCGACTTCAAAGATCGGCGCATCAAAGAAGTAATTACTAAAGCGGTTTACGTCCAGCGTTGCTGAAGTAATGATGACTTTTAAATCACGACGCTTAGGTAAGAGCTGTTTGAGATAGCCCATGATGAAGTCGATATTCAGCGAACGCTCATGTGCTTCATCAATAATAATGGTGTCGTATTTGGTTAAGTAGCGGTCATTGGCCAGTTCTGCCAACAAAATACCATCCGTCATTAAGCGGACAATGGAATCCTGCGAACCCTGTTCATTAAAACGGATTTTAAAACCGATCGACTCACCCAGCTTTTCCCCGACTTCTTCGGCAATACGCTGTGATACGCTACGCGCAGCCAGTCGTCGTGGTTGGGTATGACCAATCATGCCGGTTAAACCCCGGCCTGCCAACATGGCAATTTGCGGCAGCTGAGTGGTTTTACCGGAACCAGTTTCCCCAGCCACAATAATCACCTGATGCTGTTGAATTGCTTCAATCAACTTATCTTTATATTGAGTAACAGGCAGGTCTTGATTCAGTTTGATATTCGGAACACGTGACAAACGTTCACGAACTTTATGATTCGATTTTTCTAATAATTCCTGATATTGCTTTTCATTGGCATCTTTACCTTTGCGAAGTCGATTTAAACGATGACGGTCACGTGCCATGACCCATTGATCTACATTTAAATGACTGACCACAGATAACTTATCCCAAAACAAAAAAATTGAACTGAGTATTTTACGCTGTAACGTCGCAGAGAGAAAGCCAGCAAGATATTTATTCATGCTGTTTTAAATACAAGAATATTTTAAATCCTCTAGCTTTGAGCATAATTCAAGCGATCAAGTAGCACTTGATCACCAAGTGTCGCCTAAGCCAGGATGATGAGAAATCAGTAAAATTGATTCATCCTAAAAACAAATTTAATTTTTAAAAAATTTACCCTTGAATTTTAGTGCATGAACCTTCATGTTGTTAGACAAGCTGAAGAACTGCGCTTTTGTCATTCAATCATCATGCTTAGATGATTGAATAGATAGATAGAAGAATCAGATTTGGTGGAATTGTAGGCTTTATATTAGTTAATTCGGTTTTTCCGATTTCAATAATATAAAAATACTGTTTCAGCAATAACAAAAATTTCGCTATCCTTTTGGAAATCAAATACAAACCTCAATCATGGAGACAATGATGAGCTTAATTAATACAGAAGTTAAACCATTTAAAGCAACTGCATTCCAAAATGGTCAATTCATCGAAGTAACTGAAGCTGATCTTAAAGGCAAATGGTCTGTAGTATTCTTCTACCCAGCTGACTTTACTTTTGTTTGCCCAACTGAATTGGGTGACCTTGCAGACAACTATGCTGAATTCCAAAAATTAGGCGTTGAAATCTATTCAGTTTCTACTGACACTCATTTCACTCACAAAGCTTGGCACGATTCTTCAGAAGAAATCAAAAAAATCCAATACGTAATGGTTGGTGATGCGAACTGGACTCTTGCTAAAAACTTCGACGTATTAATCGAAGCTGCCGGTCTTGCTGACCGTGGTACTTTCGTTATCGATCCAGAAGGTAAAATCCAGATCGTTGAAATCAACGCTGGTGGTGTTGGCCGTGATGCTCAAGAACTTCTTCGTAAAGTTAAAGCAGCTCAATATGTTCACGCTCACCCAGGTGAAGTTTGCCCAGCTAAATGGAAAGAAGGCGATGCTACTTTAGCTCCTTCAATCGACCTAGTTGGTAAAATCTAATCTGTATTAGATTGAACTGATTCAAAAACCACGCTTTTTAGCGTGGTTTTTTTTTGCTATTAGTTTTTTGGCTATTGATTTGTTCTTAAATTAATCTGCATTTGCATTTCAGACTTTATAAATACACATTTATGCGTATTTAGTAGACTATGAATCGTCCGATCAAAAGACATCTACCACATGCTAAACATCATCATCGTGAAGTTTAAAGGTGTGCTTTGACAGTATAGATTTTAATCGGTCTAGTTTGTGTTGTATTTGAAAATAACAGGACACTAAATCTTAATTCCAAGCTACCTTTCGGCAATTATTTCTGTTATACATCAATGATGACCTTATCAGTATGGTCATGCTCAGTAAGACATCAAATGGCTTTGGTCATATAAAAAATGAGGTGCTTATGGGAACACAAATTGCTGTAACTTTTTGGAAATACAGTCCGTCATCACGTTATCTTAAAATTTTTTATAATAATGGTTCAGCTGAACTCTATCACCCTGTTCCGGAATTCATTTATAATAACCTGCTTCGCTGCACTGATAAGGCAGCATTTGTCCATAAATATCTCGAATATGATTTGCACTTTACCCGGGTTTCGATTGATTAAAAAAATCAGGGTTTATCCCTGATTTTTAAACACCATGAATTAATTTTTTTATTTATAACAAATCATAAATAAGCCAGCACCAATAGACAGGGTCATGCTCATAAAACGTTCATCACCTTTTACCAATTCAATAAACTGTTTAACTTCTGCTGCATGCGATATCACATTATCGACAAACATGACTCCATTTTTGGGATGCAGCATATGCTGCAAATACTGCCAGTAATCAACATAGGTATCCCGTTCCGCATCCAACAAGATAAAGTCATATTGCTGTTCGGCATTTTCAAGAAAACTTTGCGCATCCCCCACCCAAAAATCAATCACTTCACTTAATTGCAGTTCCTGGGCATATTGCTGAGCTTGCCGGGTACGTGCCGGATCAATTTCAAGAGTCTTGACATGACCGTGTGAAATCTGCGCTGCATTGGCCAGCCATAAAGTCGAATAACCGGTTGAAGTGCCAATCTCCAAAATAGCCTTGGATTGCTGCAGGCGTACCTGCATGGCTAAAAATAAAGCAGAGTCTGGCTCGATATTTCGATAACGCTGGATACGATCTTTTTGTAAGGCATCAAATTTAATAAATCCTTGATACAACTCATGCATTCGTTTTTGGAATGTCGCACTCATACTCATCGTAGATATCTCTATTTTATTATTCTGTTGAGTCTAGCGTTTATCGATGTCTTTAATCCAGCTTATGTCGTTTCTTGAATTAATTTAAATCTTGGCACAACTTCACCATTCTCGAGGGTGACCGTTTCTTGAAACATGGTTAAAGGACGTACCCACATTGAATAATCGCCATATAAACATTGATAAACCACAAGTTTCTCAGCCGTTTCGCTATGGGTGGCAACATGGAAGACCTGATATAACTTGCCTTTATAGTGTTGATAAATTCCAGATTTTAGTTGCATTTTTATAACCTTGTTAGAGCATGATGCCATCATAATCAAAATTGCTCTGAAGTATGCAATCATTTATAAAAAATGCTTTAATTTTGATTAAATACTTGAATATTCACATTAAACCATCATCTATTTGATAGAACATCATTCGTAAATAAATTACCAATCTATTAAAGCGATTGTTTTTATATAAATGAATTGTTTTACCTATTTATAATTTTAGCCTACTATGGCTTTATTAAATAAGCATTTACTCCCTTGGAGACGTTAGCCATGTTAGATCAAAATACTTCAGCCCAACTTAAAACCTTACTGCAACGTCTGGAAAGCCCGATTGAACTGGTCACGACTTTGGACGGTTCGGACAAGTCTGACAAAATCAAGGAACTTGTAGAAGAAATTGCGGCACTGTCTGATCAGGTGACTGCACGCTTCGATGGCACGAACAGCCGTGCACCAAGCTTTGGTGTGGCCAAAGCCGGTGAACAGCCGCGCGTCAACTTTGCCGGTTTGCCGATGGGGCATGAATTTACTTCCCTGATCCTGGCATTGCTGCAAGTCTCCGGGTATGCCCCAAAAGTCTCGGATGAAGTGTTGGCGCAAATCAAGGGTCTGAACCTGACTGCTGACTTTGAAGTGTTTGTCTCTTTAAGCTGCCATAACTGTCCGGACGTGGTGCAGGCCCTGAACCTGATTGCGATCAATAACCCGGGCACAACGGCTACCATGATTGATGGAGCGTTCTTCCAGGACGAAGTGGAACAGCGCAAGATCATGGCGGTTCCGATGCTGTTCCAAAACGGCAACCATATCGGTCAGGGCCGCATGACTTTGGAAGAGATCATTGCCAAACTGGATACTAATTCAGCAGCCAAAGATGCCGAGAAGCTGAATGCCAAAGACGCGTTTGATGTGCTGGTGATTGGTGGCGGCCCGGCTGGTAACACCGCAGCGATCTATGCAGCCCGTAAAGGCATCAATACCGGGATCGTGGCGGAACGCTTTGGCGGTCAGGTGATGGATACCATGGACATTGAAAACTTCACTTCGGTGAAGAAAACCCAGGGTCCTAAATTTGCGTCTGAAATGGAAGCGCATGTGCGTGAATATGGTGTGGACATCATGAACCTGCAACGTGTTTCTAATATTAAAGGTGCCGATGAAACCGCCAACGGTCTGGTGGAAGTGACTTTAGAGAATGGTGCGAAGCTAGAGTCGAAAACCATCATCCTGTCTACCGGTGCACGCTGGAGAGAGATGAACGTTCCGGGTGAGCAGGAATACAAGACCCGTGGGGTAGCCTACTGCCCGCACTGTGATGGCCCACTGTTTAAAGGCAAACGCGTTGCGGTGATTGGTGGCGGGAACTCGGGTGTGGAAGCTGCGATTGACCTGGCCGGGATTGTCGAGCATGTAACTTTGGTGGAATTTGATACCAAATTGCGTGCCGATCAGGTCTTACAAGACAAGCTTAACAGCTTGCCAAATACCACCGTGATCAAGAATGCCTTGTCGACTGAAGTGGTGGGTGACGGTTCACAGGTGACGGCACTGAAATACAAGGACCGTGCCACTGATGAAGAGCATACAGTTGAGCTTGCAGGGATCTTTGTACAGATCGGCTTGTTGCCAAACACCGATTTCCTGAAAGCATCAAAAGTTGCTCTGTCAAACCGTGGCGAGATCGTGATTAACGAGCGCAACGAAACCAACGTGAAGGGTGTGTTTGCTGCCGGTGACTGTACTACGGTTCCGTACAAGCAGATCATTATTGCCACCGGTGAAGGTGCCAAGGCATCGCTATCTGCTTTTGATTACATTATTCGTAACGCGTAATTATCACAAGTAACAGCAAAGTTGTTCTATCAGGCTTGTATCATTGCTTTAGTGGTATAAGCCTTTTTTTTCACTCATTTTTTCATAAAAAATAATTACATTTAATTAACAATTTTAGCTCATTATTTGTGCATTTTTTTCGTTATATTCAAAATACCCCTATTTAGGTGGGTGCCACAATTAGAAGGAAATGAAAATGAATAAAGTGCTTATTGCTTTAGGTCTTGCTGCTAGCGTTGCCTTGGTTGGTTGTAATAAACAAAAAGAGCCTGAGACCGGTGCAACCACTGGTGAACATCTTGAAAATGCAGCTAATCAAGCCAGTCATGATATTTCTGATGCAACAAAGGAAGCAGAAGCTAAAACTCAAGCGGCCACTGATGAAGCAACCGCTAAAATTGAGGCAGCAGGTAATGAAGCTGCAGCTAAAACTGAAGCTGCAGCGAAGGATGTTAAAAATGCAGCGAAAGAAGCTACTGCAAATACTGCCGGTGCTGTAGAGCAAGGTGCTTCTAATGTTCGAGAAAGAACTCAACAATAATTTAAAATCATTAAAATAAAAAAGCTCCTTAAAAAGGAGCTTTTTTATTGATTAATCTTGCTTTTTTATTCATATTTCTTTTATGGCAATCCTAATAACCAATAATTAAGTGCATCTCTATATGGCACATTTTTATCATCTGGAAAAACATTATATTCAAAGAACAGACTGATTACGTGCCGCAATGCTTGATGCCAATGATGGAATCGTTTCCGTCACCCACCTCATTATGGGGATGGCTGCCAGTGGTGCATCTTCCCATACCTTGTTAATTACCTGCATTGCCGGCCTCATTTCAAGTGCCAGTTCCATGGCAGCCGGTGAATATATTTCTGTCAAATCTCAAGTCGATATTGAAAAGGCAGATCTAGACATGGAAGCACGTGAGCTGTAACGTAATCCTCAACATGAATTGAAAGAACTCACACAAGTTTATATTAAGCGTGGTTTAACAGCTGAATTAGCACATGATGTGCCGTTCAGCTTACTGCCAAAAATACCCTGGAAGCTCATGTACGCGATGAAATTGGCATTCATGAAAATACCGCAGCACCCCCCCCCTTACAGGTAGCAGGCTCCTCTGCCCTTACGTTTTCTGTCGATGCTTTATTTCCCATGATTTCTATTTTAGTCAGCCCCGAGCAATACGTTTCTGTGTTGGTCATTATTGTGGGCATTTTATCATTGGCGGGATTAGGTGCTATGTCCGGTTATTTTGCAGGTATATCTAAAATTAAGGGCAGTTTGCATGTCGCAATTTGGGGAATTATTGCCATGGGCTTTGCGACCTGGATCGGCTCATTATTTAATGTCAGCCCGATTTAATTTTAGTTATTATTTTTGTAAATATATTTAATCAAATATTATTAATTATAAATTTAATAATCTATTAATTTAAATAATATTATGCGTGAATAATACATTAAAATATCCCGATTAATTTAATCTATTTTTATTCTCCCATGTCTATTATTGCTGCAAAATCCAACCGGTCTAATCTGTCGGTTTGAGTTGCTCTTTTTCTTTTGCTGGTCGGCACGCTAGGTGCCTATCAAATTGTAGGGCTGAATCAAGCCTTATTGTTTTTGGTTGGGGGTGCTTTGGGCATGACCTTGTATCATGCATCCTTTGGTTTTACCTCAAGCTGGCATGTTTTTATTAAGGAACGTCGTGGTCGTGGCTTACGTGCCCAAATGATCATGCTTGGTCTTGCGGTATTATTGTTCTTCCTAGCCTTAGGCGCAGGTGAGCTGTTTGGCAATCCGGTGAAAGGCAATGTCAGTCCTGTTTCCATGTCTGTGATGATTGGTACTTTTATCTTTGGTATCGACATGCAATTAGGAGGCAGTTATGCTTCGGGTACGCTTTATACCGTCGGTGGCGGTAGTGCCCGCATGATTGTGACTCTTATTTTCTTCCGCTTAGGCTCTTTAATTACCACCACACATTTGGACTGGTGGTTTAACCTGCCACATCATTGCACCCATTTCCATTGTTTCAAGCTTAGGCGTTATTCCTGCACTCATCGTCAGCTTTGTTCTGTTTGCAGCAATTGCATTTGCTACCATCTTTTTTGAGAAAAAACGTCATGGTTCACTTGAAGTAGAACCTATTGCCGAAACTCAAGGTTTTAAACGTTTCTTACATGATCCATGGCCGCTAATTTGGGGAGGCATCATCTCACCCTGTTCAATTTTGCAACTTTAGCTTTAGCTGGTCGTCCTTGGGGCGTGACTTCTGCACTTGCAGTATGGGCAGCAAAATCTGCGAGTTTAATAGGTGTAGATGTCGCTTCTTGGGTCTATTGGCAACAGCCCGCAAATGCCAAAGCTTTATCGGAGTCATTATGGTTCGATATTACTTCTATAATGAACTTTGGCATTATGCTGGGGGCATTACTGGCTGCCAGTCTTGCAGGTAAATTCGCGCCCAACTTCAACATTCCAAAGCGTTCACTGATTGCTGCTATTGTTGGCGGTTTACTATTAGGCTACGGTGCTCGTTTGGCCTATGGCTGTAACATCGGGGCTTATTTCAGCAGGATTGCATCAGGCAGTTTGCATGGCTGGTTATGGCTGATCTTTGCTTTCATCGGCAACAGCCTTGGGGTGAAACTTCGTCCATTTTTCTTTCCCGGTGAACGCCCACAACCTGAAAAACTAACCGATTGTTAATTCTAAAATACTGAAATTAAAAAGCCCATCTCTTGATGGACTTTTTTATATATTCTCTTTTTATAATTTAGTTTAAAGCTGCTTTCAAATTACAACCAAAGCCCATAATTTCTTGTGCCTGACGGTATGTGGTATAACGATTTAAAATAAAGTCATAAAATTGATCAGCATCTGCAAAACTTTTGCTTAAATCTTCATCCTGTGCATGCGGTAATTTTACCTGCCCAATCAACTTCGGGTTTTGATAACCTAAATGATACATCTCGGCAAAATAACCATTCATCATTTCACAATAGGCCTGTTTCACCGGCTTTAATGAAGTACTACTCACTGCATGCAGGTTTAAAGTCTGCAATTGATTCACATCCAGTACCGACTGATCTGAAAAAGCAATATTATTGGTTTTTTTAAATGCCTGATAATCTTTAGATAACTGTTGATTTAAAGTCTCAAAGCGCTGTTGCAAACTTGCAGCATTTTGAACTTTATATTTTTGCACATCAATCTGTGTTTTAGGCTGTTCAGAGCTTGAACATGCTGAAACTAATATACTTGAGATCAAAATCGTAAAAATTAACGGCTTCATCATCACTCGCCCAATAGTCGCATAATACAACACCACATTATGCCTGAAATATCAGGCTAAATTGACTTTTCATTCATATAACGCCAATAGCGTTTCGGCACATATTGAATGTGCAATTTCATGTTTTGTCGTGCTTGAATGTTTACGCTATGAAAATAATTTTTCCATAGCTGATCATATTGCTCCGGATGACGCAGTGCCCAACTCAGCTTGGGATCAACATCAAAATCCAGATTCGGATGTTTTTCATCGACCAGTTCAGTCGCATCAAAACCATAAAAACGCATCAGCCAGTCACTTTGGTATAACCGGTTTTCTCGAAGTAAAGGCGGTGCAGAACCAACCGCCGGTAAAGATTTTTCCTGCTCATTGATGGGAATATAAACGGAGTAATACACCCGTTTCAGTTTAAATTCCTTGTAATGCCGGTCCGCCATTAAAATAATGTCTTGATCGGTTTCACTATGCGCGCCCACGACCATTTGGGTGGTTTGCCCTGCGGGAACAAATTTAGGAACGGAACGAATCAGCTTGCGTTCATCTTTAAACTGAATTAAACGGTCGCGCACAATGCCTAAATCTTTTTGCACTTCTGCATGAGTTTTTTCAGGCGCAAATTTTTGCAAGCCTGCTTCAGTAGGCATTTCTAAATTAATACTCATGCGGTCTACATATAAGCCAGCTTCGGCAATGATGTCCGGTGATGCACCGGGTATGGTTTTTAGATGAATATAGCCATTAAAATTTTCTTCCAGACGTAATTTTTTCACCACTTGCAGCATACGTTCCATGGTGTAATCTGCCGATTTAAATATTCCCGAACTTAAAAACAAGCCTTCAATATAATTACGGCGATAAAAGTTCATGGTCAAATCAACCACTTCCTGCACGGTAAATGCCGCCCGTTTCACATCATTGGAGCGCCGCGAGACACAATAAGAACAGTCAAAAATACAGACATTGGAAAACAGAATTTTGAGTAAGGATACACAGCGCCCATCTTCAGTATAGCTGTGACAAATCCCGGAACCGGTATTGCCCAGACCTTTGTCCTTGTTTTTACGATTACTGCCACTTGAAGAACACGACACGTCATACTTGGCGGCACCGGCTAAAATTTGCAATTTTTCACGGATACGTTCAGACATGAGTAAGCAGCACTCGAAAATAAAAATCCATTATAAAATTTTAATTTTCAGAGAGGTCTTCACTGATCTTAAGCACGACAGAGACTGACGTGTTGTTTGTTATTTAAATAAAATAAAAGTCTTTTTATTTCGCAAGGAAATAACGAATATTATTTGCTTAATTTTCAAGGCTTGGGCAAAGTGATACAGATGAGGAGGAGATGAATATGACTTTATTAAAACAACTTGAGATTAAACATCCTATTTTTCTTGCCCCGATGGCAGGTGTTTCCACCCCAAAACTGGCTGCTGAAGTTTCTAATCAAGGCGGTTTAGGTTCGCTTGGTTTAGGTGCCAGTACTGTTGAAGCTGCCCGTCAGCAAATCTTAGAGACTCAAGCACTCACTCACTATCCTTTTCAGGTAAATTTCTTTTGTCATCAAAGTTCAGAATTAGATTCCCAAGTTGCAGAACAATGGATTCACTATTTGGCACCACAATTTGAGAAGTATCAGGCTGTGCCACCCAAAGAATTAAACTGTATTTATCCCAGCTTTCTCGATAACGACGATTATTTAAATCTGGTTCTAGAAACGCGTCCCCAAGCAGTCAGTTTTCACTTTGGTATTCCACATCCTCATCAAATTCAGGCCTTAAAACAGGCTGGCATTATGACCATGGTGTCAGCCACCAATCTGGCGGAAGCCCTTGAAATTGAAGCTGCAGGTATTGATGTGATTATTGCACAAGGCATTGAGGCAGGTGGGCATCGCGGTATTTTTAACGAAACATTTGACAGTGCTGTTAAAACCTCAGATTTGGTGCAATTGCTAAAACAGTATTGCACTTTACCTATTGTTGCTGCGGGTGGCATTATGAATGGGCAACAAGCCCAGTTATTAATGAAATTGGGGGCAGCAGCCGTTCAACTTGGGACTGCTTTTGTACAATGTAAAAGTTCCAATGCAAATGCTGCTTATCGAAAAGCACTATTTAGCAAACCGATTACTCAAATTAGCACAAGTATTTCTGGCCGTCCTGCACGTGGTTTAATTAATCACTGGCATACCCAAGTCGATCGGCCTGAACGACCGCAAGTCGCCACTTATCCTTATTGCTATGATCTGGGTAAACAACTCAATGCCGTGGCAACAGCACAAGGCGACGATGGGTTTGGTGCATTTTGGGCGGGTACCAATGTAGCTCAAATTCGAGAAATGGAAGCTGCGGATTTGATTAATCAACTGGTTCTGGAAATGAGTCAAGCCTAATTATCCAGGTCAGATAAGCCATAAAAAACCTCTCACTTGAGAGGTTTTTTTATCGGGTATAACTAACGTGTAGCACGATGCCAAGCATCTTTAGCTGCATATTTGGCTTCTTCCCAGTTGAGACGAGACTGATCCTTGGTACTTTCCCACTTGCTTCTTAATTCCGGTTCAACATGCTCAAACTCAGTATCACGGTCATATTGAACCCTATTACCATAACCTACTTGATAAGCATTCCGGTAATCCCGGTCGTAGTCTAAATCACTATAGGTATTTCGGGTTTCATTGAAATAAGGCGTCTTATGATGCTGTTCTCTCCAATACGCATCTTCTTCGGCTGGATTTAGCGCTTCCGCAAGTTCATTACCTGCTACACCGCCAATAATTCCTCCGACTAGACCACCAACTACAGCACCTACAGGGCCAGCTGTAGAGCCAACTGCGGCACCTGCTGCTATAGATCCGAGAGCCGCACCTCCTGCTACACTGCCTATTGCACCAACACTTGTTCCCACAGGATGATCGCCTGCTTCAGTCATATCAGGAACAGAATTACTTTCTGTATCGGTTGTTCTTTGTTGTTCTGGTCGATTATTTGGATTGGTAAGATCAGATTCCGTAACAGGACGATTTGTATTGACCATTTTCTTTCTCCTTCTATCATATCAATATATTCGAGATATGTAGATAAACAGCTTGATGAGCTTCAGAAGAATTTAGCATAGGGCAATTTTAGGTAAGCTCTGTCTTATAAGTGTCCTGATTGGGTGATGTGATGTTGTAGCCTGTAATTCTTTGAGTATTGTTATACAAGTTATGCAAAAAATATTGATAAAGAAAAAAATCACTGCTCTTTATTTTGATGAAACCTTTTCAATAAAGAGCAGTGACCTATGTTGAGCATGATAATAAAAAACCAACAAAAGCCTATTTGGTTTCAAGCAGGTTCACCTGCTCGACCTGTACATCACTCATAATTTCGCCTTGAGCAAGTAGCTGATTAAAATAGTCTTCCACTACATTAAACTGTTCAGCTGTACTTTCGACCTTGTACATATTTTGGCGGAATTCATTGCTTGAACGTAAACCCTTGGTATACCAGGCAATATGTTTACGCGAAATACGGCAACCTGAATATTCACCGTAAAAATCATACAGTTCTGATAAATGTCCTAATAGTACATCTTTCACTTCAGCAATACTTGGTGCTGCAAGCTGTTCCCCAGTTTTCAAATAATGGGCAATTTCACGAAAAATCCAGGGACGACCTTGTGCCGCACGGCCAATCATCACAGCATCTGCACCGGTATAATCCAGCACATACTTGGCTTTTTCAGGACTGTCGATATCGCCATTGGCAATGACTGGAATATTCAACATTTCTTTAACTTCTTTAATTAAAGAATAACGTGCCGTATTCAAGTACATATCTTCACGGGTACGTCCATGCAAAGCCAAGGCTGCAATGCCTGCTTGTTCAGCACGTTTTGCTACACGCAGAATATTTTCATGACCATTTAAATACCCTAAACGGGTTTTTAATGTGACTGGAACATCTACTGCAGCCACCACGGTATCTAAAATTCGCGCGACCAGATCTTCATCTTTTAATAAGGCGGAACCGGCTAATTTATTGCAGACTTTTTTCGCCGGACAGCCCATATTGATGTCAACAATCTGTGCGCCATTTGCTACCTGATAACGCGCCGCTTCCGCTAACTCATTCGGTTCTGAACCGGCAATCTGTGCGGATATCGGTGCCAGTTCACCATCAAAGTTGGCACGGTAAAGACTTTTCTTACTCATGCGTAAGGTCTGGTCTGAAGTCATCATTTCACTGACCGCATGCCCTGCACCAAAATATTTACACAACGTCCGGAATGGGCGATCCGTAACACCTGCCATGGGAGCAACAATTAAATTATTTGACAGTTGATATGGACCAATATACATATAAATTCATCACTTTTTCGACTGGCATAGTATACTTCATCTGCTGTACTGGCTCACCCTTTTGGAATATGTTTTCATTATTATGGAAAAAACTCTTTTTATTTCATCTCGTGTTAAATCTTTGAGTATTCTAGCTTTGTCACTTAGCCTGGCGGCATGTGGCGATAACTCATGGTGGTCGAAAAATCATGAACCAACACTAGAAGAAGATCAAATCAAGCGCCTTATTCCATCACGTGTCCATCAGCGTGCCTCATGGGCTAAAGATATTTACAGTATTACCGATCAGCTGGATATCCCTCAAACCAAAGAAAATATTTGCACTATCGTGGCTGTAGTGGATCAGGAATCCAACTTCATTGCAGATCCGCACGTTTCAGGCTTGGGTGAAAAAGCGGTGAAGGAAGTTCAAGACCGTCTGGATGAAAAATTTAAAAGCAAATTGGGTGATACCCTGGGTGGAACGGTTGCAGGCTATTTTGAAGAAGTTTTAAAAAACCAGCCGAGTCCTGACAATAACTATTTAAGCCAGATGCGTAAGGTGCAAACCGAACGCGAACTGGATGAGTTATATCGTGAAATTTTTAGCTATATGTCAAAGCATTATCATGTCAGTACGCTCACAGGTGCAGCAAAACTGGTCGGACAAGACATTGGTGAAAACTTAAATCCCGTGACCACATTGGGTTCAATGCAAGTCCATATCGGTTATGCCAAAGCACACAAACGTCAAGGTGGCAGCAGTGCCGAATTGCGTACCGATTTATATACTCAATATGGTGGTTTGTATTACGGCATTCATCGCCTGATGATGTATCCTGCCGATTATGACAAGCCCATTTACCGTTTTGCAGACTACAACTCCGGTATGTACTCAAGTCGCAATGCGGCTTTCCAGAGCATGCTGAATGACTTGACTGCAGATGAGCTAGAACTGGATGGTGATCTGCTGCTGTATACCAAAGAGGGTTCTATTCGCTCTATAAGCAGCCAGTCCGAGCGTGATCTGATTAGTGTTTTTGCTGCCAATAATATTTTGGTTACTCCTCGCCAAATTCGTGCAGACTTGAAAAAGGAAAAACAGAAAGATTTTGAAGATACAGCAACCTATCGAGCTGTATCAAAGCTTTACCAAGAGAAAACCGGCAAAAAACCGATTTATGCTATCATGCCTAAAGTGGTCATTTCTGGTCCAAAATTAAGCCGCGATTATAATACCAACTGGTATGCAACCCGCGTCAATGGAAGATACCAATCATGTATGCAACGAGCAAAAAGAATAAAAATCTAGCGCTCTTCGACTTTGATGGAACCCTGTGTACCAAGGACAGTTTCACAGGGTTTATCTTCTATGCACTCTCTAAACGTCATATTGTTAAACAGGGCATAAAAATTCTGCCTTGGATTCAGGCCTACTATTTAAATGCCTATCCTGCACATGCCATGCGTTCTAAATTATTTCGTGCTATGTTTAGTAATGCCAATGCTCCGAAACTGCAACAGTCAGCACAGGAATATGCGGCAAGCCTTATGAATCAATTAAACCACCTTCTGCTGAAACAACTTAAACAGCATCAAGCCTTGGGTGATGATGTGGTTTTAGTTTCGGCATCGGTCGATGTTTATCTCAAGCATGTCTGTACGCTATTAAATATTGACTTAATTTGTACCCAGACTGAACAGGTCAATGAGGTTTATACGGGACAATACACCACACCCGATTGTAGTTCGGAACAAAAAAGACAACGAATTTTAGAAAAATATCATTTAGATGATTATGCGGTGATTTATGCCTATGGCAATAGTCGTGAAGATGATGAAATGCTCGCAATGGCCAATCATACTTTTATGGTGGGGACAGATCAGCAATTACCCGAAATTATCAGTTATAAAAAGTTGGCTTAGTTTTATTAATTAACCCGAATCGCGGATAAGAAATTGACTTGAAAAACTGAAGGACTAGAGCCATCAGTTGAGTTACCACACAAAACTCACAACTCTAGTCCTTATGTTCAATAGTACCGAATTATTCTGTGTAATTGATGATTTCTTTCTTAAATTTGAAGCAACTTATTGGAAATTTCTCAAGCAAAGCAATCACTGCTTAAGAATCCGAAAAGCACAACTGAGTATCTCTGAAATCATCTTTATCACCATTTGGTATAAGTGTTCTCACTTCAATAATTTCAAAGCATTTTTTTCATGGTTGAAACAGGATAG